>DASQWJ010000017.1:0-9299 GCA_035640315.1 Nitrososphaeraceae archaeon | reverse complement strand
CAACAACCTTCATTTTGGCAGGATCATTTAATTTTTGTAAGTTAATCTTAGCCTCAATTGTAAAATCACTTGCTGCAAATATAAAATTATGATAGGGAATTCCTGTAAATGACAAGATAATAATGCCCAAAAAACAAAGCGACAAAGTTACCACTACTTTTCTCTTGATATGGGAGTGGTCCATTATTCTAACTTGTACAAAGCCCATATATATGACATTAATTGACTGATCAAAATTTCTTATCCAATATTTTATTAGTAGTTATGATACCATCAAGATAAATGAATTTGCAAATTTAAAAGGGAAATATAATCGAATCATGTTCAGGTATATCAAGCTTCACTGGTGGGTTAAGCCTGGATCGGAAAGGGCCCACCAGTGAACGTAGGTGTCATCATTTTGGCATACTCTATTGAATTATAAAATGATATATCATAATACCGAAAGAAATCATGATAGTAACATTCAATCAAGTTCAGAATTTTACTCGTATGTAATGGCCAGGCAGGTTATTTTTGCCAAGCTAGGAAAATCCCAGTAATTCGCAAACTAATCGTATCATAAATCATGATTAAGCGTCAATGTCGTCCATTTTCAAAACTACTTGCGCTCAAAAATACCCTAAATTTGAAATTATCTAATCGAGTACTCATCACTATTTCATCCTCTAAATATGCCATTTATCGGGTTGTTGATGTTTGATTGGAAATCCTTATATGAGTAAAAAAATCATTCGATTCATACAAATATGAGCACAGAACTGGTGGTTCTACGTGATTATAACAACCAATTAATGAATAGGAGAGAGCTCCAAGTTATATTTAGGAACGTTTCAGGTAATATAAAAAAGAAGGATGCAATTGAGACGATATCCAAAGCAAATAACTTGGATTTAAAGACAATCATACCAATAGAAATCAAATGTAATAAGGGAAGTACTGATGTAAATGCGTTTTTCCATATCTATAAAGACGAGAAAAGTGCCCAAGATACTTTACCAAAATACATATCAATGAGATTAATAGAGAAGGCAGAAAGAAAGAAAATATTTGACGAAGCAAAAGCTCAAAAATTGAAAGAAAAGCAGCAAAGTTCTGAAAAAGGTAAATCAAAGAAATAGTGATATATATGGCAGATAAAAAGGAAGATTCAAAATCCCAAATATACACATTCTATGATATTTCTGGCGATAAAGTATCTAGAAAGAAGAGAGATTGCCCCAGATGTGGAAAGGGAGTTTTCATGGCGGAGCATAAAGATAGAAATACTTGTGGTAAATGCGGCTTTACCGAATTCAAGCAAAAGTCAAAGTAGCCACAATTTCACTTTGTTTTGACCAAAATAATCTAAATTAGCATATTTTCTTCGTTCAAAATATCCAAAATATCAGCTTTTTCACAGGTGCATTTTCTACCCACTATTTGGCCCAATGTTGGAGAAATGTCAGCATCTTCACATTCGATAAATTTTCTAACAGGGAGACCATTATCACAAGTTATGGCCAATTCTATTTTTCTCTGCGTCTTGACTTTGAAATCCATTTGATAAATGAATTTCCAGTTTTTGCTTTTCCTGCCGACAAGCTCGATTATCAATATTCCTGAATCCGTCAAATTCTTAAAGTCAGTTTTTCTCACATTTTCTTGAAAAGAAACTAGGGTCAGAACTTTTTTTACAAAGGGTGGTGTAGAGGTCGGCAATGCTCTTACCTTTTCAATTAATTTAAAGAAAATTCCGTTAGATTGAATTGATATACTGTGTTTAAAATTTATTATTTTTGAATTCTTTATTGTCACGTAAAACGGTCTACCGTTCCCAAGTACCAGACTTTCAGGTTCCTCTTTTCCTACGGGCCAAAACGTTATGGAATCAGAATTGAATCTATTTGATATCACTTTTTTTAATATTTTTTCAATATGACGTTGATTGAGTTCCATCCTATCGTTCATATTAGGATTTTTGGTCTTAATTTGAAACCCTTTTAACTTGTTATATCTTCCTCTTAAAATTACCGTACTTGAGCTCACGGAAACTGTTGTCTCAAATTTTCGACCAATCTGTAAGTTAATGGTAATGTCAGGGTAATCTAAATTAGATTTCTTATTCGAAATTTTGCCAAATTTTTTTCTAATATCTCGTAGCAGACTTGTCTTGATATTCTCCTTTCCTCTTATCCTGAATCTTGATCTAAATTTGTCTTCATTATCATAAAAGCTGTGGTCTAATGTAAGCCCAATTAGGAATGTATCATATTGATAACTTCTAGTTGCTTCGACAATCTTTTTACATGTTTCCTCTAATTGGTTCCATAATCCTCTACATATCTGACAGCTAGTAATATTGGCAGAACGATAGTTTTGAATATCTTGTCTCTCTGAACACCATTTGCATAGGATGTACCCTGATCTAGTTTTCAATTAGTCGCTTCGTACTATCCTATACCTAATCTTCTCATCATACCTTGCATTTGTCTTCCCTTACTTTGCTTAATCATGCTCTTTGAATTGTTAAAATTCTTTATGAGATCTTTAACGTCATGTTCAGCAACACCTGATCCTCTTGCTATTCTTTTCCTCCGCGAATCATTTATCACCTCAGGGTTTTTTTTCTCCTGTTTTGTCATTGATTGTATAATGTACCGCCATTTTACCAATTTCCCCTGTATTGCGTCAAGTTGGTCTTCTTTAACTAATCCAGACAGACCAGGCATGTTATCTATAATGTTTCTAAAACCCATTTTTCCAACACTTTCCATTTGTGAATAAAAGTCTTCAATGGTCATCTTCCCACTTAATACTCGTTTGGATTGATTTTCATCTGCCTGTAATTCCAAATCTTTTGCAAGATCCAAGATTGCTTTAATATCTCCCATTCCCAACAATCTTCCAACAAATCTTGTGGGACTGAATTCCTCAAGATCGTCAATTCTTTCGCCGTTTCCGATAAAAAAGATCTTTGCACCTGTTACGGCAGATGCAGCTAATGCTCCACCACCCTTTGCAGTTCCATCCAGTTTTGTGATAATGATACCGCCAACAGGAACTGTATCGTGGAATGACTTTGCCTGACTATATGCCTGTTGACCAATTGTACCATCAATTACCAGTAGAATTAGATCAGGCTTTGAAATATTATACATGTTTTTCATCTCCTCTAAAAGCTCTGCTTCATCTTTATGTCTGCCAGCAGTATCAATTATTACAACATCTGAACCTGCGTCTTTGAAATAATCTAGTCCCTTTTTAACTATTGAAGGTGCGTCTTTATTTGATTCGTCTCCATACACTTCAACATTTATCTTGACACAATTCATTTTGAGTTGTGTAAGAGCGCCAGGTCTCCACGTATCTGCTCCAATTACTCCCACATGATATCCATGTTTTGTAAGCCACCGAGCCAACTTTGCAGTTACGGTTGTCTTACCACTTCCCTGGATACCAAACATCAGTACGATATTGAGTTTTCCAGGTGAAAAGGAAATGAGCTGATTTTCAGGCTGTTTGCTTTGCGCATTAGTCTCTCCTGTATAGCCCATCAAGCGTGAAAGTTCATCATAAAGAATTGAAACAATATGATCCTTCCTGGATAATCCCTTTGGTGGAGTTTCCTCAAGAGATCTCTTTTTTAAATTCTGGGTAATATTCAGTACCAATCTGACGTTAACATCTGATTGAAGCAGAGCTCTTTGTACATCCTTGCACAATGAATCTATTAATTCTTCATTTACGTCAGAAGCGCCTACTAGTTTTTTTAAAGCCGCCCCAAGACTTGAACGTAGATTGTCTAGCATTACTTGTCTATTAATTCATACTCTGTTATTTCAAATATTCCATTGTCCCCAAACCATTTGACTATTCCCTCTCTTATCTCTAGTCTCTTTTTGTATATTGGGCAATCAACAACTAATGTTTCTGCCTCTCCTCCTTCGAAATTCAGGTTGAATCCGTATTTTGCAGATAAGAACTCTAACCTCGTTACGAATTCGTGATTTAATGTAATTCCAAGCCATTCTTTGCCCAATCCCAATGAAGATACTCCAACAATAGTTATTTTGAATTCTTCATCAATCAAATGATGCAGATATCTTCGGGGATTCGAGTTCCATAACGGAGAATATACTGACAATTGCAAGGCCTTACAGGGTTTTTCAAAATTCCGTTTTTGAAACTTGCTTGAAATTCCCCCGTGCACAATTCCTTCTATACCGAATTCATCTTTTACCATTGAAAGTGCATGTTCAAGAACAGACACCTCATTTTCTAGCCGAGAAGTACTTGATTGAAAATTTCTAATTGGCAAGTCAATTGCCTGGGCTAGTGCTTGCGCAAGATGTATGTTTGGAAAATGGAATAGCAGACTATCACTTATTTTAGGTATGATAGAAATCAAGCACACTACATCATGTCCAAGTCTTTTCATTTCAAAAATAGAATAATTACTATCTTTTCCTCCTGAATAAAGTGAAGCTAATTTCAATTTGTATAATATCAAGCAATATCAATGCCATTCGTCTTATATTCATTGATCCAGAAAGCAAAATATCGTAATTGGAAGATTTTTTTACCTCTCTACAAACTCATTGTTTAGATGAAAATATCTGAAGGGGCATTCGTCCTGTTCTTTTATCAAGTAAGTAAGAACTGGCTAACAAAAGTGGAAAAAAGTAAGAAACTGCATACACATATCGGAATAATAGATTTTGATCAAGTAATAGGACTTGAATATGGCTCTTCTATCATCACACCCAAGCAGAAAAAAGTTTACCTCATGGAACCATCAGTCTATGACTTTGTCATGAAGTCGGACAGAAAAACCCAAATTGTATATCCAAAGGATTTAGGATACATAGCAATCAGAACTGGGCTAAAGAGCGGTTCTAACGTTCTTGAAATAGGTACTGGAAGCGCTTCACTAACTACATTCTTTGCAAGTATTGTAGGACCAGGAGGGCATGTCTTTACGTACGACGTCAATGAAGAATTTATGGAAATTGCCAGCAGGAATCTCAAAAAATCTGGAATGGAGAAAAATGTTACAATGTTCAAACATGATATAATGAAGGAAGGATTGGAACAATCCAACATTGATGTTGCAATTATTGATCTAGGAGATCCCTGGAATGTGTTACAGATTGTCCACCAATGTCTAAAGAACAGCGGATCTGTTGCAATAATATGTCCAACCATGAATCAATTGGAAAAGACTGCTAAACGACTGTACGAAGTAGGCTTTACAGATATAGAAAGTTCAGAAATAATGATCCGCAATATCGAAGCAAGAGAAGGTAAAACAAGGCCATCAACACGTATGATTGGTCATACAACATATCTCATATTCGCCAGAAAAATTATTCAAGACTGATGCCAAATTAGAATAGTCTGGACAATCTAAAATTCCAAATTTCAAATTATTCTTAATACATCCTGGTGAAAGCTCTTGAAGCAATACTAATCTTGAACATCTGATTAATTCAAGTCAGTTAGTTTCCCATGTTATCATAACCGGCCAAGAGAACGAAAGTTCATAGTTTGAGATTAATAACGCAAATCAAAATAGGCAAGAGAGCTATTCTTATAAGGAACCACCATAACTTGAATATGTTGGCAACTGAAGGTTATTGTGTAAAATGCAAAGCGAAGAGGCAAATGAAAGATGAATCACAGGTCGTCATGAAAAATGGAAGGCCTGCAACAAAGGGAACATGTTCAGTTTGTGGAACCAAGATGTTCAAAATTGGTGGTGGTCCAAGCAAAGCAGTGAAGAAAGGCAAGACGAAACCAAAATCAAAGGCAAAAGCAAAACCAAAATCAAAGGCAAAAGCAAAACCAAAAGCAAGAAGACGATAAAATCCTAAATTTCTCTTTTATCTTTTTATTTTACAAGTTAAAAATTATTTTCTTTAGTTTTATCTAAATCAATGAAAATTCCTTTTCTATGTGATCCAATTTTTGAATGTTCCCATACGCAGATACCAATTCGCGTAGCTTAGTTCTTGCAGCACCAGATTTCATTAATTCCCTTGCTATTCTTATTCCTTCGTTCAGATCAATGGCCTTTTCTCCTGCAATTAATGCAACAGCTGTATTGAGAATTACTATATCTTGTTTTGCGCTAGTAGATTTCCCGTAAATAGTTTGCAACGTTGTCTTCACCGAATCTTCGACGGATTTGATTTGAATTTGTTCCTTTTTAGCGACTTTGACATCCAATAATTTCGGATCCACCTGCTGTCTTTCAACTTTACCTGATTGAAGTATAACCATAATATTACTTGAAGTGTTTGATAACTCATCCATTCCGTCTAAAGAATGAACTAGCAAGATCTTCTTTAGATTTGAGTTGATCATCGCTCTTGAGACAAGCTCGATAAATTTAGGATCAGAAATTCCAATCACTTGTGATGTTATATTTGTACACGGATTACATAGTGGTCCGATAAGGTTAAAGATTGTTTTGAAGCCAAGTTTTTTTCGTATGCCCGAAAGTCTCTTCAATTTTGGATGAAATTTGGGCGCAAATAAAAAGGCATATCCAAGTTTTTCAAGTGATTCAACAATTTGGGTTTCTGGCATTGTCAAGTCAAGTCCTATATATTCAAAGAAATCTGCGCTCCCAAATAACCCACTTGCAGACCTGTTTCCATGTTTTGCTACATTTATTCCAGAAGCAGATGCAATAATTGATGCGGCCGTACTGATACTAAATGAATTCGACAGATCACCGCCAGTACCGCAATTGTCAATTAGTGCGCCATTGATTCTTGGAGTTATTCTATGGGAATTTTGAATCATAATGTTTCGAATTATCTTTAATTGATTGGCAGTAACGCCTCTAAATGATAATGCCGCAAGGAACGAAGCGATAGTAGGATCTGGAATTTCGTCCACAAAAATAAGATTTACTGCATTCGTAAAATCATCTGACTCTATATCCTCCTTGGATAATATTTTTCTCGTTTGCTTTTGAAGATATTCTATGGACATTATTTTTTCAAAACATCTATGAAATTTTCAAGAATATGATAACCATTTTTGGTAAGTACGGATTCTGGGTGAAACTGAACACCATAAATTGGATATTTTTTGTGTTTTAAGCCCATAATTTCTAAATCATCCAGTGAAAATGCCGTTACTTCTAAACAATCTGGAAAGTTTTCTCTTGATGCAACCAGTGAGTGATATCTAGTCGCAACGAATGGATTTGCAAGTTTTTCAAATAACTCATTATCTAGATACTTTATTTTACTTGTTTTTCCATGTCGTACAACATGTGCATTGATAACTTTACCCCCATAAACATGAACTACCCCTTGATGACCCAGACATACGCCTAAGATTGGAATCTTAGGTCCAATAGTTTCAATGATATTACGACAAATTCCAAAAGATTTCTTATCTGCAGGATGTCCGGGACCTGGTGAAAGGACTATTCCATCAGGTTGCATTTTGTTTATTTCATCTATTGTTATCTTGTTATTGCGAAAGACGACTGGCTCTGTAAAAAGCTTTCCAAATAATTGAGCAATGTTGTAGACGAACGAATCATAATTATCAATTATTAAAATTTTTTTCATATCAAAGCACCATAATTTCTTGTTCTCTTACAATGTTTAATTTTACATCAATAGATATTTAATGTTTGTAAATTAATCAAATTCTTGAATTTTAAAACCACGATAATGCTCTTGGAAAACATGATTTAATTTATGATAAATTAAATAATCCTTCAGTTTCACTAAAAACATCGGGAAATGGTTCGAGTATTCATTAATGGTTATGGAAATATTGGTAGGAGACTGGCATCCGCATTATCTCATGACAAGGAAATTCAGTTCGTTGGAATTGGAAAATATTCAATTGATGAAAAATTAGACGAGGCAATTGCAAAGAAATTTCCAGTCTTTGTTCCCGAAGAAAAAATGCCTGAATTTAAGCAAAAAGGGTATGATATTTCTGGTACAATCACTGATGCAATTAAATCAACCGATCTCGTAATCGATGCCGCCAAAGAGGGACTTGGTTATAGCAATAAAGTAAATTACTATGTTCCCATGAATAAACCTGCAATCTTTCAAGGAGGAGAAGATAGAACAGGCGAAAAAAAGGTTGCTGATATTATACACAATTCCAGAGTGAACTACGAGAAGGTTGCAAACCAAAAATATGTCATACAAGGTAGCTGTAATGTTTCTGGAATGGGACGCATTATGCAACCCATGATTGAAAAATTTGGAGACAAAATACAGCGCTATGATGTTACGCTAATTAGGAGATGGGCGGACCTTGAGGACACAAAAGAAGTTAAAGATTCGATAGAGTGGGATAAGAATCCGCATCATCAAGATGATGTTAAATCGTTCCTGCCTTCAGTAAAACTATTCGTTGAAGCATATAAGGTGCCATCAAGGATGATGCATCTTCATCAAATGACAATAAGATTCAGTGAAAAGGTACCTTATTTTGATTCACTGTCAGACATCTATGAGGATGAATTTGGTGTAGCCGTTCTTGGTAAAGCAAAAGGTACTGCAGATATCCGTCTTAAGGCACGTGAATTTGGATTTGAACATGATGATACTAACATGGTACACCTTCATGAAGAAACTATGAGGAAAAGTGATGACACACTGAAAATACTGTATTCCGATGATCAGACAGGCATTGTAATTCCTGAGAATCACCTTCTACTCCAATCCATGATGTTTGGTAGACCCAAAAAAGAGGCTTACGAAAGAACGGATGCGCTCTTCCAAATAAGCAAAAAGAGAGACATGCTTGTAAAGCAATTTGGTTCATAGTATACAAACCATTCCTGTTTGAGCGGAAACATACCTTATCTTTGGATAAAGCGATACGATTATCTTTTTCATTTTCCCACATTGTTCCTATTAACAAAGATTTTTGTAGTCTTGCCTCTAATTTTTATTGTGTGAGCTAGCGTGTGGGTGACTCGAAAGAGAGGAAACTCCTCCCTCGTAACAGGCACTCAAATTAGCGATAATTAGGTGGAGACACCTGGCTACGGAACAGAAAGGAAATCCAGTTGATCAAAATGATGATGATGGCTAGTAGCCTGAAGATGTCAATACTGGAATGAAACCGCCGACCTGAGTGGAGCAAGGACAAAAAGGGGCTAACATTCCTGTATGAACCCGGGTTGACCGCTCAGTCGAATCCCACTTAAAACAAAAGGAGGGTTACAGCTAGCAAACACATTCCTTCTTATTAATCTCGCAATGTAGTTTCCAATAAAGTAACAGAAATTGTAGTTCAGAAACTAGATGAATTCAATAGAATCT
>DASQWJ010000016.1:0-3536 GCA_035640315.1 Nitrososphaeraceae archaeon | reverse complement strand
TATGTTTTTCGACAATGAAAATAGTAAAGATGGTAATAGTGACTGTCTCAAGATATCATGTTCATCGCTCTTTGAGTTATTTACTGTAAAAAAATTGGGCTTATTTAGATTCATTTTCTTGAAATGAATATCCTTATTGGTTAAAATGAAGTTGATATTTTCAATTAATCCCATCCCAATCATTGTCTGTCGAATCTTGTCAAAAAAATAATTTTGCCTGCTTTTGTTACCATAAAGTCTGGATTCTGGTAAAGAAGATTCCATGTTATAAAGCCCATATCCGATTGCTACTTCCTCTACGATATCAATTGGACCAAAAATATCGATTCTATAGCTTGGAATCATACAATTTATATTATTTGAGCCATTACGTGTTGCATCTAACCTACTTTTTCGAAGGCAATCTATAATATCCTCCTCTGATAATGACAGACCAAGAACCTTGTTGATGTAATCTGTTTTGATGTTCGGTAAAGTAGTATTCAAATTGGCCTTAAAGGTATCTCGAGAATTACCTTGTTGCCTAATCACGGCCTCTAACTTAAATCCAATATCTGCCAATGTAGCTATAATATTGTCCAAAACATTGTAAACTGCTTTTTTATCAATACCTGTCACTTCCACGAATAAATTATTAACTCCATCCTTGATTCTTGTTGATTCACTATTAATTATGGGGGGAAAGGATATCACATTTCCCTTAGAATCCTTTAAGACAGGATATCGAGATTCTGTTAATAACTTTCCAAATTTCTTTCCTTGTTCGGTATTGGATAGAATTTCAGCTAATGTTAATTTTGAAGAATGATCAAGAGGAACAAAACTCGTATTCTCCACTGTTGTATAATCCAATGGAAAATCTACATGGTCCAAATTGTGAAATCCAATCGATGCCTTTGATCTTTTTCTTCCTAACCCATTATTTAGATCTTCTTGCATAGAAACAATTTGCTTGATGATTTTGTTACTTAATTTATGGTCTCTAGCTACTATTCCTACAATAAATGGTCGTATCTCTGAAACAGAGGGGTCCACGTTGATGAGATTTTTACTATTCTCAAATACTTCAAATTTTGGTATTCCCACTTCCTTTCCTAGCAACCCCTTGAGGGCCCTGGAAATTCCATAAAAAGTAGAAAAGTCTGGACGGTTTGGACTGTATTCTAATCTAATACTTTTATCATCTTGGTGCTCTAAATCCAGTCCTATAAATGGTAGCATGTCCAAGATATACTCTAGATCGTAATCAGAAAAAATCCTATTGATGTCCTCTACTGGAAATTCTACAACGGGCATATTGGTTGCTTCCTTAACCACGATAGCTTATTATCGTAGAGTTCGCGAACATCATCTAATCCATATCTTATCATCGCAATACGTTCAAGGCCTCCGCCCCAGGCAAGTACATTATTTGTTATTCCAACTGATTGAGTTACCTCGGGTCGAAACATCCCCATGCCAAATAATTCAATCCACTTTCCAAGTTTATCGATATAGACCATTGATTGTAAAGATGGTTCCGTATATGGAAAATATGTGGGCCAAAACTTTACTTTATCCAATCCAAGCTTTGAATAGAATTGCTTCTGGAGACCCATTAAATCTCTCAAGTTTACCGTTTCACCAATTACTATTCCCTCTATCTGATGAAATTCCATTAGATGTTTATATGACATTTTTTCATTTCTGAAAACTCGTCCTATTGAAAAGATTCTTCCTTCATTCAACTTGCTTTCTGAAAGGTATTTTACAGTAACCGGAGTAGTATGAGTCCGGAGAACGGTTTGCTTTGATTTTTCAATGTCCCAATTATAATTCCACTCTTTTGTGTGGAAGTCTGATACTTTTTTACTAATAATAGGATCTATATTTTCATCAGTCAAGTTTGATACGTAGAATGTATCTTGCATGTCTCTTGCTGGATGATCTTGTGGTGTAAATAGGACATCAAAATTCCAAAAACATGATTGAATAGTTGGGCCCTCTATTTCAGAAAATCCCATTGATACAAAAATTTCCCTAATTTCATTTATTATATCTGTGAGCGGATGAGTCCTTCCTAGGTTGTAAGAACGTACCGGAGAAGATACATCTATTTCTGCAAATCTTTCATTTTTCCATTTTCCACTATTTAATATTTCAGCGGTAATTGTACCTATTCCTTCTTGTTCATCTTCCTTTATAGTCGGTACTACTTTTTTACCTTCATTACTTAGAGAGATCTTAAATGACTTTACAATTGTTTCTCTAAGATATCCTGGACGTTTTTTTAAGAGATTAAATCCATGTAATTCCTGTTCGTTTAACTTTGAAAGTTTCATTTTTTTTTGTTTTGAGATTTTCTCCAATAGAGTCTCTTCGTCTGAATGTTTTTCTGAATTTTCTGTTAAATTCAAAGTATTTGCAGCTTTTGTTAACCAGCCATTTCTAAGAGCATTTTGTATTCCAACTCCAAATTCAATATTTGATAACCTTGAAATTTTGGCAAGATCACCAATTGTAATGGTTTTTTGGCCTTTGCTCCCTATGGAGTCAACTATTCTTCTTTCAGGTAATGTTAAACTAACTGAATTCTTTGTCTTATTATTATTTGAAGAATCCTCCTTAGATTTTTCTGACGCCAATTGAAGAATTGAATCTTTGTTGATTGATATTGACACCAATCCTTTGTACTTTAACCATTCAATGCCACGTCTTACATTATCCATTGAAAGTTCTGTGTTTGATGCCAATGTATCAATATCAATGTTATCGTGTTTTACAAGTGACAGAAGAATTTTTTTCTCTATTTTATGTAAATTTAGTTCCGTCATTTAAATATGGATCAGACATTGATGGAATACTTTTTAAACGTTTAAAGCTCTCGAATCAATGTATATATAATAAAATGAGTGATTCATCTAAAGAGGATTATTCTAATGATTTTGAAGTAACCCCATGGAAAGTAGAGGGATCTGTAGATTATGCTAGACTGGTAAAAAAATTTGGTACACAGGAAATCACCGAGGAATTACTCGAAAGGATCAAGTCATTCACAGGTGAATTACATCCATTACTTGAATACAAATTCTTTTTCTCCCACAGAGATCTTGATTGGATTTTAAATAAATATGAAAACAATGAAAAATTTTACTTGTATACAGGAAGAGGACCATCTGGGATGGTACATCTTGGTCATCTGATGCCTTGGTTTTTTACAAAGTATTTACAAGACAAATTTGATTCAAAGCTTTTGTTTCAGATTACCGATGATGAGAAATTCTTATTCGGAAACAAGACAATGGAAGAAATCAACAAAAATGTATATGAGAATATTCTTGACATTATTGCTATAGGTTTCAATAAGAGTAAGACAAAGATAATTATCAACTCAAGAGACATTAAACATCTTTATTCAACTTCGTTAGAGATAGCCAAACGGATCACTTTTTCAACTGCAAAAAGCATCTTTGGCTTTACCAATTCAACAAATATTGGTATGATAGGATTTCCTCCTATCCAAGGAGTGCCCTGTTTTCTTCCTTCAATAATTGAAG
>DASQWJ010000015.1:0-12710 GCA_035640315.1 Nitrososphaeraceae archaeon | reverse complement strand
TACTTTCCTTCACAAGACTTTCGTATTCTTTTAAAATGGGAGTACCTGTCACTATATCATCCGTGGATTTTTCCGTTACTCTATTCCTAATCTTTATCACCTTCTCTATTTCCTTAAATAGGATCTTTTCAGTCATCGATAATCCAAGTTTACTTCTAAAGGTAACAATTGGGATTGTGAAAAGCGAATCAATTTGAAGTGTCTTAATTATTCTAGGAATTTGACGTTCTATCCATTCAGTTTTGTGGTTATTCTTTATTGATTCATCGATTAATTCTCTGGCAATATTAACAGCACTTTGAACTCTATCTGATTCTGAGCCGAACAATTCACCCTTGATGTAACCTGTTAGAAGGAATTGAGAGAATGCTTCCACAATCTTATGCTTGCCGTATAACGAATTCAACAACGGCCGTGATAGCCATGAAATTCCTTCATTAAATATTATCTCATTCTCCATGCCTCTCCATTCTCTTAGACCCAAAATTTCTATCCTCTTCATTTCAATTGAGTTGAGAATAGATCCAAAGGCGTGGTCGTTACTAAGAACTCTTGTTGAGCTTGATAATCGCATTGATTCATACCACAGCGACACACGCCACTGGCGATATTTTTGAAATTCTGTCCCATTATAATATCTAAGTGAAGGCATGGAAATAGTATTCTTTTCTAAATTTGTTTCCGGAGGTTTGTCTTCTATCAATAAAATAGTTGCCTTATTGTTTCCAGACCATCTTCTAGATAGAAACGTTCCTAGATTTATCAATACATCATTTCGTAAAGAAAAATTTTGAACATAAGAAAATGACATCTTATCACGCAAAAATCGACGTTATCATATCCATTACCTTTCTATATTCAACTTCTCCCCATTGATCATAAACATTAGCATATACTACCTCGGCTGCTTTTATCGGTGATACATGGTTTGATAACAGTCTTGCAAATGCTATGGACTCTCTAATGCTAGGACTATAGTAGAGTTCTTCTAGTGAAGCTGCTTCTCTCAGGCTGTTTGCCAGTTTGAGTGCATTGTCAATATTTCCTTCCTGAGATGAATCATAGTTAACGTGGTATTTGATAATCTGCTTTTCAATTTCCTTAGGAGGATATTCAAGCCTTAGTCTTACTGGAAATCTACTCAAGATTTGTGGCGGCAGCTCCTTTGTACCTTCATGTGAAAGCGGGTTAATTGTGGCAAAGACAAACCAATTTTCCATTGCATTGATTACTTGGCCATCTGCCTCTTTCAGTACAATTTGTCTTCTGTCATCTAGTGCTTCATCGAGACGCAAAAGTACATCAGCCTCCGCTGCATTGAGCTCGTCAAGATATAATATTCCTCCATCCCTCATGGATTTAATCAATATGCCTTCTACAAACGTGACTTCTCCTTGGTTCATGCTTTTAGTTCCAACTAAATGAGACTCACGTGTTCTTAAGCTGAAATTAATCGAATACAGCGGCTTTCCAATATTAGATGCAAATTTTCTAACCAGGCTTGTTTTTCCAGTCCCTTTTGGTCCTATTATAAGTACAAAAAGAGATGAATCATATGCTTTTTTGATTACATCAAACGAATTATTCCAATCAAAATAGTTCGAGTCGACAGAGTCTCTTTTCATTTATTATCTATTTTTAGAACATGTAAATAAAAACTAACTGTTCATTTTCAATTTGACCTTAATATGGATTTTTTGTCATTCAAGTAGTCCGTAATCAGAATTCTGTCTATTTCTGCCGGGTTTATATAATAGGATCTTCCCTTGACGTATTTTTCCAACTCGTTGACATAACCCAGCAGCGAATCTTCCTCGCTGACCATTATTGTGTCAATATCAATGCCTAATTTATGACATTTTCGTGCCTCGAGAATTGTCTTTTCACCGATATACTGATCAACTTGTCTGTATCTGTAACACAGGTAAACTAATTTCCCTGATTTAGTATCAAGTGATAATTCCTGCTTTTGTTTTACCGAATTTAGTGCTTCGTTATCAGGAGTATAAAATTGGGAATATGGCCTTTCACACAATATCTTGTTCCTTTCTTGTTCGGTGTCTATGAAGCACGCACTGGGATGACCGTCTGTAACAAGGACAATTTTTCTGTTTACACTAGTTTCATTTTGAAGAATCTTCTTTGCCAGTCTAAAGGCTGCCTGATAATTAGTATAATGCATGAACCCAACGCCCGATTCAAATGTCTTGAGATATGGTATATCGTAAGGTGATACTTTTGAAGCAAGAGCCCCAAAACCAACTATGTGGATTGAATCTGAGGGAAAAAATTTTTGATTCAATAAATATAGACTCCATAATGCCTTTTTCGCAGCCTCAATTCTGCTCATCTCTCCAAACATTGTTGAATACCTCATTGTAGAACTCAGATCCATACAGTACACAATCGCAACGCTCACATCTCTTTTTGTTTCATAAATTTCCAAATCTTCTGGTTGCAGATCGATTGGTAATTGGATTGACGATCTGGATCTGTATCTTCTTTGAATGGCATTCAATATTGATCTTGGAACATTCACTAGTCTTATGTCATCAGACGGTTCATATTTTTTTGTAGAATCTAGATTTAGCGAACCACTACCACTGAATGTGGTCTCGTGTAATCCGATAGTACCTTTGTTTAGAGCTCTGATTACATCTTCCAACAATTTTCCACCAACTGCAAAAAATCCTTTTTTACTCAACCACTTTCTCGAATCTTTGATATATCCCATTTGGTGGAGTTGGGCTATAATCGAAGATTCCGTTCGATTGGATTGAACATCATCTTGTTCGCTTTTGTTATTCTCTTTTTCCTTTTTCAAGTTCTGCAGCTCTTGCTCAATTTCTTCTAGTTTTGGCTGATCTTCTTTGATTATCTCTTTGCCTAAAACATTAAGAAAATCTTTAAGCAAGCTTTTTGGAATTAATTTTGTTGGGGCCTTATCTTCCTTTTCTTCGGGAAAATCTATGATACTATAATATGTAAATCTTTTAATGTTGTTACTATGTGTGGACATAAACCCCTTCCTTTCTGTCCAATATCGGTGGATCAGTAAACCTGAGGCCCTCTAGAATTAGTTCAGTTACTGATGAGAGAAACTCAGGATCTTTAGTAACTTTAATAGTATGAACATCTATTGAGTTTTGCAGTAATGACTCTTCAAAATGTTTTTGATCTTGTGAAATATTATTCATTATAATATCAATTATTTCCTTTAATGAGCTAAACTTAGCTACTTGTGATTGGTAACTATTTGGATTTTTAGTGTTAGCTGTAAAGTCCTGCGAAACATGAAAAGTCTTATTGACTTTAAATTCATTCTTTAGGTTCATCAGTTTTTCAGGAGGCACACCAATTACGTAATAAGCACACACCTTTTTGATTGCTTCAGATATTATGGCATCCAAGATATTCATTCTATTTTCATGACTATCGTCAATTTCTGACAGCTCAAATTTTGAAGTTTGACGGATTGAATAGATGTCACTAAAACGAGGAACAGATTTGATGTTATTAATGACCCCTCTCACTCGTTCGGCTTCTGATATCAAGATTTCTAGAGAATGAATGGACATTCTCACGCTTACTCCCTTTTCATGATTTATTTCGGGGTGATCTCGGGCAATTCTAGTAATTTCCGCTAAGGTTCTTAGCATAAATATTGGTAATACTACATTGCGTGAGTTGGCGATTCTTGCTTCTTGAACCATTATCATCATTTCGTCATCGACCTTTTGTGGATATCTTGTAATAATGTGGCTCTTCATTCTATCATAAAGTGGTTCGATGATTTTACCAGAATGTGTGTAATCTATTGGATTTGCTGTTGATATTATTCTGGTATCTGGTTTGAATATCACCGGATATGAGCCGGTAGTATAGATTCCTTCTTGTAAGACACTCAATAAGGCTACTTGTTTTCTAGGATCCAGCACCGGCAATTCATCTATACAAAATACACCATGCCTAGCTAGCAGTAACTGACCCGGAGAATATGATTCCATATTGTAAATCTCTACTCCTCTTTTTGCTATTTTTATAGCATCAATCTGACCAACAAGATCCTTTACAGAGATGTCTGGTGTGGCAAGAAGATACTTGTAACGACTTGGTCCGTCAATCCAGACAATTTTGGTGTCCAGTCTGTTATTCCTTATCTTGTCTTCAGTTTCCGTTGATACATAAAATTCTGGTCTTGATCGAATTATCTCTTTGTCGTCTAGTAGCGAAACAAGTTCGTCCTCTGGAATTAAAGTGGGTATGTCGTTTGTAATAGATCCTTCCACTATTGGAATAGGAGAAAGCAAATTCTTTGCAACTGTTTCCGCAATCTTAGTTTTTGCCTGACCAATTTGACCCACCAGTAATATGTCATGCGAAGAAAGTATTGCTCTATTGAGGGAAGGAATTATGTCATCATCATAACCAATGATTCCTGAATACGGAAACTGCTGTTCCTTCAGTTTTGTTATTAAATTTCCTCTAAGTTGATCATTAACAGAGGCATGCTTGTAATTGATGGATAGTAAGTCTTCAAGTGTTTTTATTTCCTTGTAGTTTTCAGGTATACCAGATAATGTTTGCTTATAATCGGGGTCTGAATTATAACTTTTATGAACAATATCTCTAAAATTTTCAGAAATCAATTATTCATCATCTCGATCTACCAACAAATTTAAAGCTTTCAAAGCATATTTTGGTTTCGTCACATCGCATTTTGTCAGCTAATTTCATTTAGGCTATATTTGTCAGCATGGTTTTTATTTCGGAAAATGATGGACGTAGATATTGTCGATAACTGAATATAGACATATCTTAAGAATAGCAGGCAAAGACATAGAGGGCAGCAAGAAGATCATTATCGCCCTCAGTCATATTAAGGGGTTGGGTTATAATTTGTCCCAAGTAATATTACAATCATTAAATATTAATTCTAACATGAGAATTGGATTTTTGACTGAAAAAGAGGTAAGCGATATTGAGGCCGCAATAAAAAATCCTTCTTTAGTAGGAATTCCAAATTGGTATCTAAACAGAAGAAAAGATAGTGACACTGGTACAGACAAGCATTTGCTAACTTCAGATCTCGATTTTACTATTTCAAACGATATTGAAAGAGAAAAGACAGTCTATAGTTGGAGAGGTTATAGGCACATGTTTGGACTTAGAGTCAGGGGTCAATGCACTCGCACAACCGGCAGAAAAGGAGGTGCGGTTGGAGTAAAGAAGGTAGCATTGAGACCAGCAGCTGGTGGAGCCGGAGCTCCTGCGGAAGCAAAGGAAGGCGGTGCACCTGCAACCGCAGCTGAATCAACTCCTGAAGCACCTGCGAAAACTAGCGCACCTAAGGCTCCTGAAACCAAAGAATAGTGAGGAAGAATGGGAGATCCGAGAAAATCCAGAAAAAGTTTCAGACGACCAAGAAGAATATGGAATTCTGACCAATTAAGTTCAGAATTGTATATTATTGGTTCTTACGGTCTCAGAAATAAGAGAGAACTATGGAAGGCTCAAACAAAAGTTGCAAATTTTAGGAATCAAGCAAGAACGCTATTAGCGCTAACTCTTGAAGATAGACAGGAGAAAGAATCACTTCTGTTGTCATTCCTAAATAGACTGGGTCTGACCAGTACTGCGTCTCTGGATGATATTTTAAATTTGAAAATTGAAGATATACTAGAACGAAGATTACAAACTATTGTTATGAGAAAAATGGGTTTAAAATCACCATTGCAGGCAAGGCAAGTTGTGATACACGGACATGTATCCATTGGTAACAGAAAAGTGAACTTACCTGGCTATTTGGTAAAGAAAGAAGATGAATCAAAAATATTAGTACACATTGAAGCTCCCAATAAACCAGCAGCAGAGGTTGCTGCCAGTTAGTAACTATAATTTTTTATTAGCTATTTATGGATATTTCATCAACAATATCAATAGTATCTATTTTTCCATCTGAATCCATGTCAAAACCCTGAACTACTATCGCCCAATTGTCATCTTGATTGAATTTCTTCAAGATTTCATTACCGTGATTTGTTAGTGCTATTATAGCTGATTTAGTTCCTGCAGATCTTACACCTGCGATAATCAAGATGTTTACCTTCTCAGAAAAAGGATTTCTTATTTTTGCAATTAAGCCATGGTTGTCAAGTGTGTGAGTTCTTCCCTGGGGAGCAACAAGTCCAGACCAGAAATTGGATTCATCAAAACGTATCGGCAGGTATCTGTTAAATTCTGAAGTGATAATATTTGTTCCAGGACCGCCAATAGATATGATATTTTCTGTTTTCGAGATTTTCTCTGACTTTGCATCGACATCTAATTTTACCACGAAATTTTGTGGTAGAGAACAAAAGCCACCCAAGAAGAAAGCAAGCTGTGCTGCATAATGACCATCCCTTGCAGAAGATCTGTATGGGCCATGTGGATCTGGGGCCCCCACCACAATAGTCCCATCGAACAATCCCTCATCAATAAAGTCATCAAAAAATGTCCTTACTTTCCTGTTAATCTTTCCATTTCTTACGGTTTCAAATTTCCTTTCTCCCCAATCCATTTCAATTCCAAAAGCCGCATACTCTGTCTTGTAAAGTTTTGCAGTTCCTCCTCGTACGAATGATGTTTCAACCTGACCAATTGCTCGGATTGTCAGTAGTTTCCTTATGTAATAATATGCACTTTGTTCGTAAATCTTGAGTTCTTTTGCAATTTGCGCAGGATACATGGGTTTGCCTGCCAGGAGATTGACAATTTTCCAGGCAATTGGATTTGAAAGAACACGCATTTCACTTGGTTTTTCAAGAATTAATATTTCCTTTGTGAGAGTATTTTCATTTAGAGTATAGATTAGGCTTTTCCTATCCATTATCTACACATTTACGTACTATTATATATTAATCTTGTCCGGTATGCAAACTTGCATAACATAAAAGAAATGTAAGATGGGTCAAAGAACAATCGACCATCATAAAGCATTATAAATTATTTTATAGTGGTAACTTGTAATGTTAGTAATTATTTTAAACCAAATAAAATTGTAGAATAGTGTTATGTGTTCAATAATTGGATACAAGGGCAACGAACATGCTTCTACTGTATTAATAGAAGGCCTCAAAAAGATGGAATATAGAGGATACGATAGTGTTGGTATTGCCACAATTAAATCAGGTAAACTCTTGACACGTAAAGGAGTAGGAAAGGTTGCAGAAGTCAACAAGTCTTTGAGACTTGATGAATTACCCGGAAAATTAGGAATTGGACATACACGTTGGGCAACACATGGAGGCATCGTTGACTCTAATGCACATCCTCATCTTGCGTGCAATTCAACGATTGCTGTGGTCCATAATGGTATAATTGAAAACTACGACGAATTAAAAGATGAACTTTACAGATCTGGTCATGAATTTAATAGTGAAACAGACAGTGAGGTTATTGCTCACCTGTTAGAGGAATACTTTGAAATTACAAGAGATATTCGATTATCAATGATCTTTACTTGCAAACGACTAGTAGGTTCTTTCGCATTTGTGGCTGTGTTTAATTCATCAACTTTATGCGGTGCTCGCTATGATGAGCCACTAATAGTGGGAGTTGGTAACGATGACTATTTTCTGTCTAGCGACATTTTAGGATTCTTGAATCACACAGACAGTGCTATCTTTTTGGACAATCGCGACATTGTTGTAATTAATGATAGTGATATCTCTTTTTTCAATTTTGACGGCGATAGAATATCAAGAAAAATAACACAAGTTGCATGGGAGTTAGGTGATGCTGACAAAGGTAAGTATTCTCATTATACCTTAAAGGAAATCCATGAACAGCACCAAACAATAGTAAAGAGCATGGATCAAGACAAGAAAAATTTGGAAAAATTCTGTGAAATCATAACAGGTGCCAACAATGTCTTTATCACCGGAAGTGGAACAAGTTACCACTCAGCATTACTCGCAAAACAAATCTTCGCAAAATCAAAGATTCATGTTGAACCCATAATGTCAAGCGAATTTCAATATTCAGCTGATTTACTAGACAAAAATTCAGTTCTATTGGCAATTTCTCAGAGTGGTGAAACTGCGGATGTAATACACTCAGTAAAATCAGCAAAGGATAAGGGATCCAAAGTCCTGTCAATAGTCAATATCCCAACTTCTTCTCTTGCTCGATTGAGTGATGCTTATCTCGAGGTTAACTGTGGTCCTGAAATAGGTGTTGCTGCTACCAAGAGTTTTACAAGTCAGATCGCACTGATATACTACGTTGCAGATCTGATAGGAAAGAATTCAAATGGGATATTCGATAATAGGGATATTCTGACCAAAACAGTGAATCAAGTCTTGGAATTGGATACGCAGATTGAAAGAGTTGCAAATCAAATAAAAGAATCAAAGGATGTGTACATTCTTGGTAGATCTCTACATTTTCCTATTTGTCTAGAAGGTGCATTGAAAATTAAGGAATTATCCTATATCCACGCTGAAGGCATGGCCGCAGGTGAATTAAAACACGGTCCTCTCGCACTAATAGATAACAATAGCATCGTAATTGTCATTCATCCAGACGATTCTACTTATGTGGATACATTATCAAACATCCATACTATAAAATCAAGAGGTGCAAAAATCGTTGGAATTTCAAATAAAAAGGACGAAATATACGATTACCAAATTACTATCCCCACAATAGGCGAATCGCTATATCCTTTGATTGAGGTAGTTCCGCTGCAGCTTTTGGCTTATTATTTATCCATTTGTAACAATGCAAACCCTGATTATCCTCGTAACCTGGCAAAATCTGTTACAGTAAAATAATTGATGCTACGACTGAATTGAATATGAACATGGGGTCAATCAGTTAATCTTTCATACTACAATATTTTCAATATTCTTTTCATATTCTTCTTCCAATTTTCCCAAGAAAATGTCCTTGTCAAGGGATCTATTTAACTTCAAAAGCAATGTCAATAGCGCACCCCCCGACCCTACACCTTCTTTTACAACACCCTTATCGTACATTAGTAAACCATTTTTTGTAGATTTGTTTAAGCCCGGATTTACCGACAAAACAGGCACATCGGAAGATATGGATCCTACTAGAAAATCTAAATCAGAGTTCTCATCCCTAGTAACATATGAAGTTGTCCCTATGCAGATTTTATCAAAACAAACTTTCAGAGAGGCCATAAGTGCAAGAACTGCTGCCATTTGTGTTCCACCTGCAAGCATTACCCTAGATCCTGATTGGATTACGCCCGTTGCGATGCCGGCAACTGCTGGTATCATTGGGTCTCCGAGCATTGAAACTATTTTGAATGGATCTTTTAATTCTGATACGTTGTAGTTTTTGATAGCGTCTTGTACAACTCGGATTTTCAAATCATGCGGATTTGTTGGCATGCTACTACTCATTTTGTAATTCGCATCAACCCCAAACCCTGTCAATACTCCAAGAGCGGTGGTTGTTCCACCAGGGATACTCTCACCTAAAACTATCAGGTCATTTGACTTTGATAGTTGATTACCTAGTACAATACCGTAATCGAACGCTTGATGCGTTTCATAGAGTTGCAAAGCTGCCTCATATTGAATATTTTTACCGTAATTGATTCCAAATGAAACATATGGAACTTTTGGAGCAATTTTAGAACCCGAGTTTACGACAAGACATGGTATTTTTCCTAGTAAAAGGGCAGTTCTTGTCAATAAAGCTGGAGTAGGTATTCCATCTGGTGTGGCTGGAACACCTGGGATAGAAAAACATCTACCATGAAATAGAAATTCAGAATCTGCTGGTGATGTGTACTTGATAAGATCTGGATTAGCGCCTGCAAAAGTTATACCTGGGATCTGGCTTGTCTCTGTATATGAAATAGTACATACAAAAATAGGGTTTGTGGTGAGAAAATTATTAATCACGTTACTTTTTTTGGAACATAATATATCAAATTCTCTAGACATTTATTATTCCTCATTTACCATATATTTTAAGAATGCCTCTTTAGATTTAAAATTAAGCATTGGATTGTTTGTTCTTTCATTTAGTATTGTTGATGTCGGTGTCATCCCATAATTGTGCCCCGGATAAACAACTAATGAGCCATCTAACTTTGCAAGTCTTGATAGACTATCATACATACTATCCGGGTTACTTCCAGGAAGGTCCACCCTTCCGATATTTCCCACGAATAATGTGTCCCCTGTTAGGATAGATTCTTTATTGATTATCAGACATATACTTTCTTCTGAATGTCCAGGAGTATGCAACACCTCTAATTCCACTTTTCCAATATTGATAATTTCTCCTTCTCTTACGGATCGGTCTTTCTTAAGGTTGGATTTTTCATGCTGGATAATCACAGCCTTTGTAATTTCGGCTGTTTCATCATTTCCAAGAACGTGATCAAAATGTGTATGAGTGTTAATGATATATTTTGCAGAAATGATGTTTTTTTCCAAAAACTCAAATATTTTTTCAAGATCCCATGATGGATCTATTATGGCTCCAACTTTTTCATTTTCATCATAGATAATATAGCTAAAATTTTGCATGTTTCCTACTGGAATCTGTACTATTCCCAAATTCAGACCACTCCTTGCTCGGATTCTATTGGTATTCCAATTTTCTCAAGGTAGAGCTTGCCAACTTTTTCTTTGTTCATTGTCAAGCCTTTTTTAATTCTGTGAAAAGTAACAGTAGCGCTAGCTCTGACACATTTTTCATGAAAGGACCCATCATTTGGATCTAGTCCTGAAGGAATGTCGACTGATACCACATAGGTGTTTGAATTGTTAATTAAATCAATTGCTGATGAAAATGGTTCTCTTATTTCGCCCTTTATTCCAGTTCCAAAAATACCATCGATAATTATATCTGATTCTGCAACCTTGCTCTTGGCTAACTTAACAACATTAGGTCCTGTGAGGATTTTTATTGATTTCATTTTTTGAATAATGGACCAATTTACAATTGTCTCTTCAGTTTTCATGTTCTTCGCATCGCCCAAAAGTACTATTGTAACTTCAATCCCTTCCTGAGACGACAAGTGTCTGGAAGCGACCATTGCGTCTCCACCGTTATTACCAGTCCCGCAAAATGAAATTATCTTTTTACCTGCAAATTTAGGACCTTTTTCAAATACAATGAAATCAGCTAATCCATGTCCTGCATTTTCCATCATAAGTAACTTTTTCATTCCATAAATTGAATATCCATTGTCCTCTATACGATACATTTGTTCAGAAGTTATAGGTTGCTCTTGTGTGGTCATGAATTGTTAGGTGAATAAACGAGAAATAAAAATTATGAGTTAATTATCTGTGAGATTTTCAAAAGGGCATTAAATAGTCCTTTAAATAAATTTTCCTCGTTTGGTCATTTTTTATTTCATAAGTACTGCCATCATAAGTGCATTTTATGATTGGCAAATCTTTAGTTTTCGAATACCTATCTGCTATTTTATAATATTCTTGTAACTTCCTGCGAGCATAGACTGTTCTTCCTTCTTCTCTAACTCTTCTTTTTCGCATAAATTTAAACGCCAAGATGACATGGGCCGTCTTGTAAACCTGAAACATATCTCTTATTTGAAAACATCTTTGGATTTGATCGGATGGAACATACAGATTATCTGAAGTACCAGATTTTGCTTCAATAGACAAGAATATTGACTCCTTGTTATTGACAGCGATAATATCTGGTAAGTTCGCACTTGATCCTCCTAAACGTCTGGCGTTCCATACATTGCCATTTAATTTTTGAACAAGGACATGTTCAAAACTGTAACCTCTATTTCTTCTAATCCTATTAAGTCTGGTGTATACTTGTGCCAATTCGTATTGTATTTTCCTCTTGTTATAAGGCGCGAGAGTTTCGTATGTCTGGGTCTGATACACCAAGATATTTTGCATTCAACGTACTAGTATATAATCCAGAAAGAGTGAAACTTTTGAACAAACATGTCTTGAAAAACTATCCGAGAGTTATTCTGGAAATTTCAAATAATTAATAAATATATTGGAAAATCATCATTCTTCTATGATGCTATCAAATGTTCAAACTGACATTGAGAAAATCAATAAGAAATTCAAGGACGTAGAAGAGCGAAGGAATGCTATAATAAAAGGAACTAGGGACGCCACAATCCTTTGCAGTAAAGCTATTGTCTCTTTGCATTCTCACAAGAAAAAAGAATCAATTGAATATATTGAAAAAGCCAAAAACTTATTGCAGGAATTTAGGCAGTTGGGAAAGGACGATCTTCAAAAATATCTGTACATTGCAGAGCAAGAATTTGTCGAGGCTTTTTGTTTATTTTCTATTGCAGAAAACTCTGTTATTCCTAGCATGAAATCACTTGAGGTATCCGATATTTCGTATGTTATGGGACTATTGGATTGTATTGGAGAAATTAAGAGAATGATCATCGACAAAATTAGGGCTGAAGGTACTTCAAATGTAAATGCTTTATTTGAGTTGATGGATAAAATCTATGGCACCATTTATCCTCTTGCCGTATATGATAACTTGATGCCTGGTTTGAGGAAGAAATTGGATGTGTCACGTATTCTAATTGAAAATGTTAGAGCAATAATCACCGAGGAACAGAGAAGAACAAAAATGATCGAGATGCTAGAAGACTTTGAAGAAAAAATTATGGCTGGTAAAAACTCCAAGTATTAGTAACGGTCATGCACAACCCAACT
>DASQWJ010000014.1:0-7299 GCA_035640315.1 Nitrososphaeraceae archaeon | reverse complement strand
TTCATGAAGCATCAACCAATTTTGTAACTACCATCTTAGAGGTTGGTTATCAAGTTTCAGTTTTGATCCTCTATCACATTGACATTGACATAGAATAGTCATACCACATAGAAGCTATTTAGACACTTTTTACAAGTAGTTGACATTTCATCAAAAATTCTTCTTCCTGTTTTGGTATACCGAAGTTGAACTATCCCCAACGTAGAAAGATATATTAGATTCCGAACAGTCGTAAAATTATGTCTAATTCAAAACGAGAAATGTATGTTTGCTTTTCAAAAGAAGATATTACAGTATTAGAAGAGCTTGCAAAAAACAAGGGAATGTTGAATGTTAGTCAGGCCTTAGAATCTCTAGTAAAAGAAAGAAATAGTGAAAAATAAGTTTTATTCCTAGTTTCCATAATAATTTTTAAAAATTATTATGATTTATCTTTTGACTTTGTACCAATGTCTATGATTTCATCTACATCTGAGATGAAAATCTTTCCTTCTCCTGCAAGTCCTGTGCTCGTACTTGCAAGTATCTTGTTTACAACCTGTTCAACTTGCGATTCTTCAACTACGGTAAAGATGGTCAAGTTGGGGTTAAATTCAGGTGTATAAAGAGAGGTACCTCTACCTGAATGCACTGCAGCAGGAGGATTTACACCTCTTCCTTTCGAATCAAAATAGGTAAAACCACCAATGTTCAATTCTTTCAATGCAGAGAACGCGTCTGTCATTTTTGACTGAGGAATGATTGCATCTATTCTTTTCATAGTTACTAGTGTATTCCACTGCTTTTATTAAAATTTTCTTATCTAAAAAACAAATTTAGCCAAATTTGGATAAAAACTCAATTAAATTCACATACAGGACACAGGGATACTTAGAAAAGTCGGTGTATGATTAGTGAATTATTGTGTTTTTTCTATTAGTAAATACTCCTACTACTATCACGGCTATGCCGATAGCGATAATCATGATATCAGCTGGGATTAGGATAGCTGCGACTTGATTAACCATTCCATAAACAACTAACATGATTCCGAACACCGCTAATGAAATACCGGATATCACTTCACCATTAAAGGCTGTTCCAACCATGTAATTTATCTCGGAAGTGTATCAATAAAAATCATTTCATTGAATAGATTAAACTATTCTGATCTCATTCTTTCTGACCGCTTCTTCCATGCAAATAACATAAAGATAAATGGTATTGTCATTACTGTTGTCGCAATTAATACTGGTTGTATTATTCCCATGTCTACAGGTGTACCAATTAACATAAAGTATGGAAATGGATAGAGTCCTGATACAAAAAACCACATGGCAATTATTAGAGCAATATATGGCAAATTCTTTTTAAAAAATGAGACCTTCTCAATTTTTTTTGAGCTGCATCTTTTGCAAATAGTTCCCTGTCTGTTTACACAAGAAGTGCATACAATCTTTGAACAAATCACACAAGATTTACTTCCAAATCTTGATCCACATATGTCGCAATTTGTCAACTAGAAAATATAGGAGGACAATATGTAAAAATGTTTTACCGTCTGGAAACTAAATTTACCACTCTTTTCTAAATCAAAAGTAAAAGAAAAGACGATCCTGGTCTTTGGATTAAAAATTAGCCACTTGCTGTGGTCTGACTCACGTTTCTCAAGGATGGAGGCGTTAGCAAAACACTCTGATTTCTGATAACTTCATGAGCAGGTAAACCATATTCCTTTCTCAATTCTGCCTGCTGTTCATTGATTCTTTCAGCAGAGAAGGATGGACCGATGTGTCCATACACCACATATGCAACGATGATTACTGCGAGAGATAAACCCATCACAAGTATACTCCATGCTACGCCCTTCATATGGAAGTAGCCTCCTCCGGATTGAATCTTGTCGTCGTGGGAAGACATGTTGAAGTTAGCTGATGCAAGTGCTTAAAAGTATTTGGATCATTTCTATTTTCTTGCTTGTGACTAGGCGATTTACAACGGATAATGAATAAAAACTCGGTTTCATGAATATATCTAAATGATTGAAGAAAAATTAGGCTCTATCGGGATAAGGTTATCGAGTCCTCCTCAACCTGTAGGTTCCTATATTCCAGTGGTCCAGAGCGGGAATTTGATTTTTGTTTCTGGCCAAATTCCATTGGTTCAGGGAAGCTTGCCAGAAAAATATAGGGGGAAGATCCCAAGGGAGGTTTCCATAACCGACGCAGTTGAGGCTGCAAGACAGTGCACTATTAACGGACTAGAACAAATCAATAAATTCTTGGGTAATCTGGAAGGAATTACCAAATTTTTAAAAATAACAGGATATGTGAATTGTGATCCTTCTTTTGAGGATCATCCCAAGGTTATCAATGGCGCCTCAGACTTTTTGCTAGAAATATTTGGTGAGAAAGGTAAACATACAAGGGTTGCCATCGGAGTAAGTAGTCTTCCCCTTGACAGCGTTGTAGAAGTTGATTTTCTTTGTGCAATTCACTAGTACCAAATTCTAAAACCCTTTAGCTGCCTTGCGAAATAGAAATTTGATGTCAAGAAAGATCGTTAAGAAGATAGAATCCAAGTTGTAAACAAAGAATAAGACTCATATTTGCCGTATAATAAATTGGATTTGTATTGGATATACTCGAAGGCAATAACCTCGCATCAAATCTCTTTCAAAGATATTCTGCAAATGCAAGAAACTGGAAATTTGTAGTTTCTGTTTCACAAATGAACGGAAAGTTTTATGACGCTATAGTCAGCAATCCAAATGAAGTTTGGCAACTCAAAATTGATTCGATTTACAAGCCAAATCCACTGATAGTTGGTGCCAAGGTCGATGTCGACCCGGCTAAGTTTAACGATAATTCTCATATGCCTTTTGGATATAGGAAATTAGATCCAGGTAAAATTGGAAAATTCCTATCTAATATGGATGAAAATGAAGATGCCAATGGTATCAGTTCTTACATTTCTTCTATTATTGCGTCCTCAGAACCTGAAGTACCTACACCCAACAACAGTTATGCATATGGACCATTTTTGTTTACACAAAAAAACCCAATTAAGGTGGATGAATATCAGAAAAAGATATCAGAGAAATTGGCAAGTAGACTCAAAGATAAACTCCAACTGTTATACTCAAGTTATGGATAATCAAAAAGTCTCAAAATTATTTGTCCATTAAGATTTAGAATAGTAGAAAGACGACTATTGATTAATTTTGGATGATACTAATAGAAGGAACTATCAACAATGGGGTCGGCCGGATTTGAACCGGCGGCCTCCAGCGCCCAAGGCTGGCATCATACCAAGCTAGACGACGGCCCCAACTTTACGGTTTAGCAAATGCGATACTCCAAGCATAATTTTAACTTTGAGATAATGGATATCAGCTCATAAATTTCCATATATGTCCTTATTCCTTCATAATCGATTTACTAGGCAAACTAGATCACTAGGAAATGCCTCTGACATCAATATCTCTAAATATCTTTGACATTGAAATTTAGGAGTTGGATAACTTTGAGAACTATATTAGGGCCGGAAAGATAGCTTCCGAAGTTAGAGAATATGCTAGGACTCAAGATCACACTGGCAGAACTCTGAGTGAAATATGTAATGATGTTGAAAATGAGATATTCAAGAGAGGTGGGGAACCGGCATTTCCGGTGAATGTCAGTTTGAATGATATTGCAGCACATTATACCGCCGAGCCCAACGATCCGATAATTGTGAAAAATTCAGATGTCCTGAAAATAGACGTGGGAGTACATATCGATGGATATATCGCTGATACAGCTGTAACTGTGAGTTTTGATTCAAAGTATCAGGATTTGATAGACATAGCACAAAGAGCGCTGGACGAAGCGATAGGCATTGCCCGTTCTAATACACGTGTTTCTGATATAGGCAGAATAATTGAAAAGACAATAACAAAGTACGGCTGCAAACCAATTCAAAATCTAAGCGGTCATTCCCTCGAGCAATACACAATTCATGCAGGTAAATCAATACCAAACATTTGGACTATTGGACATTCATTCAATTTGTCTGTGGATAATGTTTACGCCATTGAACCATTTGTGACTACAAAGGACGGTCAAGGTATTGTATACGAAGGCAAGATAAAGAACATTTTTGGAATCGCGTCTAGAAAAAGAACCAAGGACCAAAAGGCCGATGAGTTCCTCGAATATTTATGGAATAAATTCAAGACCCTGCCATTTGCTCTAAGATGGGTGATTAAGGACTATGAAGAAAAGGAGGCATCCTCATTATTACAAACCTTGCTAAAGAAGAAGAACGTTCATGCATATCCAATACTAGTGGAAGGTGCTAATAAAATTGTGGCACAGGCAGAACATACCATCATACCTCAGGAATCCAATACCATCACCATAACTAAATAACAATTAATGCATCAATGATGGCGAATGCCAACATTGGCAATTGTATGCTGATTTTGAGAGCAAAATCAAATTAATTCTAATTAATATGTAAGAAAGTAATAAAATTAATATATACAGGGTTGGACTAGTTCCTTGTATGAAAGCAAAAACGGTGGTTTATGGAGCATATTTTGCATTAAAACTCTGGTTTTACAGGAAAATTAAAGGCAAGAAGTCTAAACCAGAAAAAGAAATCTCTATGTAACTACTCTAAAATTTTTGTTTGACGTCTTATTGTATTAATTTGGTTTTCTATTTTCAAACACTCTCCCCTTGAATCATGTTCTGTAATTTGTTTAAAAAATCCAAACTAATTAAAATCATGACTTGATTATATCAATTCACTCTTGTTTGAATCAGATATTTCTGATCTGAAAAGACTTGGACTTGTAGACGTATTTAGCGACGATTGGACAAGGACAGTTTACTCAGTAGATGCAAGTCATTGTTCGCTCAAACCTTCAATAGTTAACTTCCCATCTGATGAGCACGATGTTATGAAAATATGCGCCTATGCTCATGATCACAGCATTCCTATAACTTGTAGAGGTGCGGGTACAGGCTTACTTGGTCAATCATTATCGACAGGTATTGTGCTAGACTTTACCAAGAAGATGAACAAAATCCTGGAAATTGAAGATGATTACGTAGTTGTTCAACCAGGAATTGTAAAAGCGGTACTTGATAAGGAACTTGCAAAACGGAACAAGTTTATTCCGCCAGATCCTGCAAGTAGTAACTATTGTACCATTGGTGGGATGATCGCTAACAATTCCAGTGGTCCGCATGGATTGGGTTATGGGAGTATTATCAACTATTTGCAGAATGTTGACCTTGTCTATAGTAACGGAACGACAGGCTTTGCAAATCAAAGAAACCACGACGAAAGAATCGACAGGATGTTAAAGTACGTTATGTCTGAAAATATAAACATAAAAGATCACTATCCAAATGTAAGTAAGAATTCAAGTGGATATCGTCTCGACGCAGTTTTTGACAATGGCGTGGTATACCCGCAGAAGATATTTGTTGCATCGGAAGGAAGTCTGGGCGTTGTCACTAGTTGCAGAATTTCAGTGTTGGACGTCCCGGAAAAAAAATCGCTGATCATTCTCAAATTTGAAAGCATTCTACATGCTGCTTTGGTTGTACCACTAATTCTTCAATTCAGACCAGTCGCAATTGAATTACTCGACAGAGGTACTCTCATAGAAGGATGGAAAACTGATAATGCTGAGGGTAATGATTCCTGCATTATGTTTGTAGAATTCTATGGTAACGATAACAATTTCTATCAAAAAGTTCACGAATTTGAAGAGACCATTAGACAGAAATCAAATATCCTTGAAAGCGGATATGACAAAAAAAGCGTGGATAAGGCGTGGAGTAAAAGAAGAAATTCACTTAACAGCGCTATGAAAAGAGGTATGGGTTCTAGAAAGCCGGCTGGTATAATAGAAGATACAGTAGTTCACCCAGAACTATTACATGATTACCTTGTATTTCTCCTGAAACTACTTGCTGAACTAAATCTAGATTATGTCGTTTATGGTCATGCAGGAAATGGAAATTTACATCTTAGGCCCATTATCGATTTTGCATCCCAAAATTCCAATGACTTGATGGATGTATTGGCGAACAGGGTTTTCAGCCATGTTCGTGAAATTAATGGTTCTATTTCAGGGGAGCATGGTGATGGTATACTTAGAACAAAATACATCCCGATGATGTATGGTTCAAAAATGTATGAAATATTTAAACAAATAAAATTGATTTTTGATGACAATAAAGTAATGAATCCTGGTAAGAAAATAACATGAATCAGTCGGGCGAAATAAACCATGGGCAGCTGTTAATTCATTTTTGTGACTCCCACCCAGCTTGAAAACTATACCCTGGATTTGATATTACAATTGAGATTTTCTTGATTTATATCTAGTGCCAAATCTAAAAATTAATAGCCCCGAAGAAATTGTGAGTAGGGCTGTTACTAATGTAAGAGGATTTACTAGTAACCTCAATATTCCAGGTGCGGTTGAATCAAATTGACACTCAGAGTCATTGCTAATGCAATTCTTTTGTACAGGAAAAATTAGAATAACTGACACCAGCACTATCATAATAACTGTTCCTATGAGGGAGAATATTACGCCGCATTTAATTATATAATCAATATTGGTAACCATTTTCAATTCTTCAAAGTCTAGATTCTCCGTGGGTCTATCGTCACGAAGCTATATGATTTACCAGTTGATACTTGTTCAAATTTGTTATTGTAGTATTGGAGAGGAAGTGCAGCATACATGTGTCTGTCCCATAGATCATGTACCCCATCAAAGTATACCTTTCTTTTTTCGCCTTTCATTCTCAAAATTTCGTGACAAAGTATATGCGATACTTTGGTGCAATTTTTATCTGCATAAAATTTCACTCTGTCCAGTTCAGAAATGGGATCTTTAGATCTTTCCCAATACGCAATGCCAAAATTTTCTGATGAATATCCTTCAGTTTTACAATCCGTCCAAAATGGCTTAAAGTATGTGAGATAGAAATGATACGTTTCCTTGTCTCTTTCAGAATGATCTCGGGAAAGATAAGAAATTGACATTCTATCAAATAACCTTCCAGGAACTACTGGAAGTATGTCTGCCTTTATTTTCAGATTCACATCAAATGATCTCTTTATCCAGTGATGAAAAAATCGGGACATTAGAGAAACATAATACCAATCTTCATTTTGCAATCTAACCAATTCTTCATTCTTTGCTACGTATATGAAAAAGAGGGTAGGATATTGCATTTCAATAGTTAAGACAGATTATGCAAATAAATACTAATGAACAGGTAGAGAATTTCATAATTTTGTCTA
>DASQWJ010000013.1:0-14886 GCA_035640315.1 Nitrososphaeraceae archaeon | reverse complement strand
GTAAGCAATTGCGATACTACTCTTTCTGTAACCATACTGTCTCCACCCATACCTCTAACGGGAGCTATTGAATCAATTTCATCGAAGAATACGACACAGGGAGCTGCCTGTCTTGCTCTTCTAAAGATCTCTCTAATACCTCTTTCAGATTCCCCTACCCACTTGCTAAGCAATTCTGGTCCTCTTACGCTGATAAAGTTGGCTTCGGATTCGGTTGCGACGGCCTTTGCCAAGAGTGTCTTACCTGTTCCAGATAGACCATGCAATAACAAACCCTTTGGCATAGCATGTCCAAGCTTTGTATAGAGATCTGGAAATCTTAATGGCCACTCTACTGCTTCCTGTAATTCACGCTTAATGTCTTCTAATCCACCTATGGCGGACCACGGTACATCCGGTGATTCTAGGTAAACTTCTCTCATTGCGGATGGAGTAACTTCTTTTACAGCATTCTCAAAATCAGCTCTGGTAACAATTAGTTTATTCAATACTTCAGGCGATAATTTCTCATCTTCCAGATTTAACTCAGGGAGCAATCTTCTAAGGCATTTCATGGCTGCTTCCTTACATAGATATTCCAAATCAGCACCAACAAATCCATGAGTTACAGCGGCCACTCTATCTTGTTCTACATCAGTGTCAAGAGGCATATTTCTAGTATGGATTTGAAGTATCTCCAATCTTCCGCGTTTATCAGGTACCTTGATCTCAATTTCCCTGTCAAATCTTCCAGGTCTTCTCAGTGCTGGATCTATTGCATTAGGACGGTTTGTTGCCGCAATAACAATAACTTTACCTCTCGCTTCAAGTCCGTCCATTAGGGATAATAATTGAGATACAACTCTCCTTTCAACCTCACCTGTAACTTCCTCTCTTTTTGGAGCGATTGAATCTATTTCATCAATAAATATTATAGAAGGTGCCTTTTCTTTGGCCTCCTTGAAAATTTCTCTTAATCGTGCCTCAGATTCCCCATAAAATTTACTCATAATCTCAGGGCCAGAGATACTAATAAAATGAGCATTACTCTCGTTAGCAACTGCTTTAGCAAGTAGAGTTTTACCAGTTCCCGGAGGTCCGTATAGCAACACACCTTTGGGCGCCTCGATACCTAATTTTTCAAATATTTCAGGATGTCTTAGTGGAAGTTCAATCATTTCACGGACTTTTTGGATCTCTTCCTTAAGACCGCCAATATCTTCGTAAGTAACTTGAGGAACCCCTCTTAGCGTTTCACCTTTCTCTGCTATGTGGAATATGGTTTTCTGGGTTACTAATACTGCGTCTGATGCCGGTGTTACTCCTATTACCTGAAAAGTAAGTCTACCGCCAAAATAAGGAACCATGACATTGTCCCCTTTGATTAATGGTACACTTTCCAATGCATCTGCAAGGTAACGTTCATCAATTGGTGGAATTGCTTCTAGCGGTGCAACAATCACCTTTTCTGCAGGAACAGCTTTTATTTTTCTTACAATGACCGTGTCTCCAATGGCGACACCTGCGTTATTTCGCACGAGCCCATCTACTCTAACGATTCCTTTACCCTCATCAGACGGATAAAGCGGTAGACATTTTGCAACAGTTCTTCTTTTTCCTCGGATTTCTATAACATCGCCCGTAGATGCGGTCAAAGAGTCCATTGAATCATAATCGATTCTAGCCACTCCACGACCTACGTCTCGAGTATATGCTTCGAGAACCTTCAGCGAGAGAGTGTTTTGACTCACGATATGAAGTACTATCGTACCTATCTTTATACCTTTGTCGAGGATTACTCTTCAAAAATGTACTCTAGTAAAACATCAGAAAAAATAACACATTTTAGCATTATGCGTTCAAGTAAGATATAAAATGAAATTTGTTTTGCCACATGATCTTCAGAATACAAATATTGAACTGAAAATCGATTTATCTAAATTCCCCTATTGCAATCTACAGTATACCAAAAGATTCAAATCTTGATGATATTCATTAATTCGATTGGACTGTTTTGGGTAAAAGAACATTAGTACGTAGAAGGGGAAGAGGAGGCAAACAGTTTCAGTCCATAAAAAGAGGAAAAATTGTGCCTGCTAAATATCCGAACTTACAATCATCAGAACAAAAAGTTGGTTCCATAATCGACATCGTTCATGAAAGAGGGAGAGACGCACCATTAGCCAAAGTTGAATTTGATAAAGAAATTAGCTACATGCCTGCTCCTGATGGTTTGGAAGTGGGCGGAAAAATTCAGATTGGAGACAATGTTGATTTCAAACCAAATAATATTTTACCATTGGAATCCATTCCTGACGGAACCCTGATTTGTAATCTAGAAAGGAACATTGGAGATGGCGGAAAACTTGTTAAATCTGCTGGATCATCGGCTCTTGTATTTTCTCATACTTCCCAAGGTGTATCTATAAAGTTACCCTCAGGGAAATTTACAACATTAAACCCAAAATGCAAGGCAATGATTGGAGTTGTTTCTGGCGCCGGGAGAAAAGAAAAGCCATTCCTTAAAGCTGGAAACAAAGCTAAATACATGATGGCGCATGGCAAATTATATCCAAAGGTAAGAGGTATAGCACAAGCTGCTGTTTACCATCCACACGGCGGTGGAAGGCATCAACATGTGGGTCGTCAATCATCAGTAGGTAGAAACACTCCGCCTGGTAGGAAAGTAGGTAATATTTCCCCACGAAAAACTGGGAGAGCCAGAATCAAAGAAAAGAAGGAATAATCATTTCTTTCCGAAAACTTTTTTGTAATGTTATCCATATTCTCAATACTAATAAGTTAGGAATATGACTTTGAAATTCGGCAAAATAATTTCGTTAATGCAAAGTACTCTGGTCAATAACAATCTTGTTAGGGCCACTGCATTGAAAAACTTGCAAACTCAGGAAGATGGGGACCCATTTAAAATTTTGATAGGAACTATATTGTCGGCTCGTACTAGAGACGAAACTACGACAAATGTAATCAAAATGCTTTTTTCTAGGTTCAAGAATCCCGAAGAATTATCGCGAGCAAATCTGAATGAACTAAAGCAATTAATTCAGAAAATAGGATTCTATAATGTAAAAGCGATCAGAATAAAGGAGGTTTCAAAAATTCTAGTTGACAGATATAATAGCAAGGTACCATCAAATATTGATGATCTGCTCAAGTTACCCGGCGTAGGAAGAAAAACTGCAAATTGTGTACTGGTGTATGGGTTTAGAAAACCAGCGATTCCAGTGGACGTTCATGTCCACAGAATTTCTAATAGAATTGGGATCGTTAATACCAAAAAACCAGAAGAGACAGAGATCGTCCTTCAAAAATCAATAGATAGAAAATATTGGACTGCAGTAAATGAGACCTTTGTTGTTTTTGGTCAAAACATTTGTTTGCCAATTAAGCCAAAATGTAATTTATGTCGCTTGACAAAAATATGTAAATTCTACGAAATTAACAATTAGTCTCGTTTTTTTCTGATAATCAATACAAGTATTATTGATCCCATAGCGACTATAATTATTAAGGGCATGAAATACAATGGAGAGTCCGCTGGATTACCAAATAAGATATCGAAAGAAATAGTACCACTGTTTGAATTGTCTGGACTATTCAATTCATCTTTACCATATATTGACACAGATCCAACAATAAAATCATTTACCGATAGCTTGTCAACTATTATTCTCTTACCATTTGTTATGGTTAGACCCTGATTGTTTGCATGTGCTACAAAGATTGGTTGATCCCTAGACCAACCATCTTCGTCTCGCTCATATACTCTAATATACCCTGATTCGTTTGTATTTATCGCTACCCAGAATTTTCCAGTTTTTTCGCTAAACATTGCAAGTTCAATGAATTTCTCGCTTGGTGCAGGTTCTTGAATCTTTATGATGGTTTTTGCATCTGAACTATCTAAATACGACAGGTTGTTTTGAATCGTGAATTGCCAATTTGTTGGTATAGGTTGTGAAAATTCATAAACTACAGGTTGTCTTCGAAAGGTATTAGATGCATTATAATCAACAACAAATCTTTCTGAATTTTTCGATTTGATTATATCGTGTACAATGCTTTGGGCATTGATTGTAAACGCAGGATAAACTATCAAGAATATGACGATAATTAATCCGAGTTTCAGTGCTTCAATCAAGTCTAATCAACCACAAATGGTTTTTCTGATCTGAGAATTAAATCTGAAACTTCTGGACGCATTAAATGTTTTTCTGGTATTTTTCCTGAATTTACCATTTTTCGAATCATTGTCCCACTAAGCTCTTCTTTTGATTCTCCACCATGTGGACAAGTTTTTTCGTTGGCATACGACATACAGGTCTTGCAAAAATAAAATGATGGAAAGACTACTGGCTTGATTTCCAGATCAGGATACTCGTTGAATATTTCTTGAGCTGCAAATGGTGGATAGTAATCTCCAATACCCGCATGATCTCTACCTACTATGAAATGTGTGCATCCAAAATTCTTGCGCATGATTGCATGATGAATTGCTTCACGCGGTCCCGCATATCTCATCAATGTATGGATTGTTGAAAATAGTACCCTATTTCTAGGAAAATAATTCACGATTAATGACTCATATGTATCTATTATTAGACTATCAGTAAAGTCACCTATCTTTTTCTTTCCAATTAACGGATTGACAAATAATCCGTCGTATATATTCAAGGCTGCCTTTTGTAACATTTCATGGGCAACGTGAGGGACATTTCTTGTCTGAAAACCCACCACGGTCTTCCAACCTCTTTTCATAATCTCTGCACGGGTTTCTGTTGGATGCATCCTGAATTTCTGAATCTCATCATACTCCTTCATTTGAAAAATTTCCACTTTTCCTCCAATTAGGAATTCCTGCATTTTAGCTACTCTGTTTACACCGGGGTGGTTTACATCGTTGGTACCATACACTGCAGTTCCGATATCGTCCTTGTTGTAAGCGTAAATTTCATCGACATGAAGGGTAGCAAATTCTTGGCCATCTGAACAAAGAACAACATCTCCTAGATCCTTCATTTGATCCGCTACTTCTTTTTTTGTGTCAAGAATGATGGGAATGGTCCACGGAATATCGTTACTCAACCTTCCTGCTTTGAGAACATTCAGAAAATCCCCTTGCGTTAAAAAACCTTCAAGGGGACTAAAGACGCCTGTAGCTATATTTTCAGCATCCGTTCTAACGTCTGGAGATACTTCAAATGATTTCAAATCCTTGTGTGTTCTTTTAGTTCGTTTATCGATTAATTTACCACCATGTGGTAAAATTAGATTAGAAGACAATAATAATTATTTACCTTCTTTCCAGTGCAAACCACATTCCTTATGGGTGTCAATTTCCCACCACCATCGTCCAGCCCTAGGATCCTCCCCTTCTTTAATGGCCCTGGTACACGGTTCACAGCCGATGCTTGGATAACCTTTATCGTGCAGTTCATTATATGGGATTTTATTCTCATGAATATACTTCCATGTTTCATCATTAGTCCAGCTAGCCAATGGATTTAATTTAATAATGTTGTTGTTCAACGAATCAATTTCAATCTTTAATATCTTATTTCTAGTTATGGTTTGCTCCCGACGTAATCCAGTTATCCAGCAATCAAACTTCTTGAGTGCTCTTTTCAACGGTTCAATCTTTCTAAGTTCACAACATAATTTCCTGTTTTCAACGCTTTCATACATCAAATTCATTCCCTTGCTTGCGACCATCTTTTCCACATCACTTGCATTTGGAAAATATACGTCTACGATAATATCATATTTTTTCCTAATCTTATCAATTAGATCATAAGTTTCCTGGTTAAGTCTACCAGTATCCAACGTAAATACTCTAGTAAGGTTCTTGTTGATTTTGCACATCATATCAATCAATACAACATCCTCAGCACCAAAGCTTGAAGCAAGTACCATCTTATCCCCAAATTTCTCAAATCCCCATTTTAGTATCTCAAGGGCAGATTTAGATTCAATCTTTTCAGTGTTCGCTATTTCGCTCAATATCGAATCATGTGCCTTATTTTCATGTTTTATCTGCATTATTTATAATTTGAGAATTTTAGGCTTATAATTATTATTCTTTTTATCGGTTTAACATAATAAAGCTAACTAACTTAAATATAGTTGAGGGGTTTTTATCCATTAGGAAGATTCATTATTAGTGTTGTGTATGAGTGGTATGTGGGGGCTTTAGTTTTTGACTCATGATCTTTGGCAAAATATATTCAAATACCAGAATTTGGGGTTTGATCCGATTGGTTGGATATCAAATTGCTCTAACGAAGTTGATTTTTTTTCCCTAGAGAAATCTTTTGAAAAAATAAAACATAATTCTTGGGGAGACCTGTCATGGTTTGATTCGTTCCAATATAGTGGGAAAAGTCCGGATATAACTCGAAGAATATACAATATAAACGAGTCAATTTCAGAGGATTTAAAAAACAAGAAAATTGTTTCGCTTATGAGAATTCACAACGAAGTAGCGGAGGATGAACAAAGTCTATCACATCTACTTGATAAGTTCTACGGCAAAAAACCTCCTAAACATCAGCTAAAGAGAGTAGTACTTACTACTACATCACAATTTGAATCACAATTTGGATTAGTCGATTACATCGACACACATAGAGGAAATAAGTTGGGATATACCGCAGTAAACATTTCATCTGGTAAATTAATCGATCCCGATGAGGAACCTGATTCGATGATAAACACGTCAATTGCCCTTTCTTCGGCAATCGAAAACCTACTCTTGCTAGGATGCACTACAGGTTTTAGAATATTGCCAATCTATGATGCGCCAGATGAAGATCTGATGGATAGTATAAGAACTAACAATGATAAGTTTGCAGCAAAATATAATTTGTTACTTGATGATTATAGTTCTCTTAAATTAGGAAAACTGTTCTATGGGGCCACAGCTTATGCTCATTCGACAAAGGAATTACCCACAAGATACGATCTCATCCAGCCAGGAATGGTTTTGATATTGACGGACCAATTAGGATCATTAACTCCACTGAGCATTTACACAATAAGTCAGATTGGCGAAATGAATTCTATCTTAAGTAAGCATGAACCAGTTGACAGTTCAATCAAGAATGAAATAATGAAAGCTTTAACTCAACCCAGATTTTCCTTGGGCAAGATAATTTCAAAATATTGCGCTGATTTTGGAAATGAAGTTGATACAAAAGAGAACATTATTAGTGTCTATCCGGTTGGATCGGATGGCATATTGGCATTAGTCAATTTGTCAAAAATGTCAAAGGCCCACTTTAAAGTAAACGAAGTTCCAATAAAACATGAGGAGTTGGCCAGATTTGCAACAGATGAATTTCTTGTTTCAAATTCAACGGCAGCGATGAATGGATGTCATTTGATAGTAACAAGTGAAGATTTGGCACCACTGATTTTGGAGGACTTGAAAAAGCATAATTTCAACCCGCAGATTATCGGGTTTGTAAATGATAAGGAACGATCTATGGTTACCATCAATAATAACATAAATAAATTTGTGGCGGCCAAACACATTACATCACTTTTCAATATTTCATCTTGAATATTATGATCAAGAATTTTATTCAGATAATATATAATCTTAATAATTAAGGTGCCATGTAACTAGTATGAATATTGACTATAATTGCATATTTTGCAAAATTGGACAAAAGAAAGTTGATGCCAATATCATAGATGAAAATGAAAATGCTATTGCCTTTTTAGATGCATTTCCGCTCACAGTAGGACACACCTTGGTTATAACGAAAAATCATTATGCAAAACTGCAAGATGTTAAATATGATGAAATTAGCAATTTGTTTCGCTTAGCGTACAAGATATTGCCACTTATAGAAGAAGGAACAGGTGTTAAGGGCACCTTACTAGCAATACACAACGGTAAAGATGCTGGACAAGAGATACCACACGTACACCTACACATTGTACCAAGGAAACCTGGTGATGGAGGAGGTGCAGTTCATTCCATGTTTGACTCAAGTCACAGATTAGAAAAAAGCGAAATGATGAGAATATTCAATAGCATAAAAGAAGCATCCAAAAAAAATCAATAGATTCAAGCTAGTCGTCTAAGTTTGTCTTGATATAGTCGGTCTTGACAAGCTCCTGTAATTTACTGATTGTCAATTTAGGAACCTCGCTTGGTTTCGTAGCTGCTTGCAATTTGAATCGGGAATTAGATAGCCTTATGGATACGATTCCCAGAGAGTTTGCAAGATGCACATGTTTGTCAAGTCTATCACCTACAAGTAAAGCCTCTCTGGGGTTAATGCCTAACATATTTAGGATTGAACGAAAGGTTTCTCTGTCAGGTTCATAACTTTTCTTGGAAGATAAAACACAGCAATTGATGTATCTATCCATTCCATGAATTTTCAATATTTTCGAAAGCTCTCTGTCATAACTACCAATAAGCCCTATTCTAAAATTATTGGCAAGAGTTTTTAGAGTATACATTGAGTCCTCACAAGGATACAACAGATGTTTCTCTGCAAATTCTATCGATGGCAGGATATATCTCAATATCATTTTTTCATAACCCTTGGGCATCAGTACCCTGCAAATTTGAACCACTAACTCTTCAACTCCGTTTATTGACGGTCTTCTATTCTTTATGACATCTTTCTTGATTGCAAAATAATTCATACTGTCAATCTTGGCACCAAATTGATTTAGCAGGTAAAGTAGCCTAGAATCAATAAATGAAAAAAAATTTTGCTCATCTATTAATGTTCTTCCAACAAGAAAGATAAATTTTATCATCTGGTACCATTACTACCAAAGAATACATTAACGTTGTAAATTGCTGAAATCATGGTTATTCACTAGTACTATACGGTACCCTTCTTGATCTCCAAATACGATTGCCTGAGCAGCACGAAAATTAGTGAAAAAATTGTTACTGCTGTAGAAAGATGTACTGCGACAATAATAGGATTCAATTTACTGGTAATGACAAAAATACCCATGATAATTTGGACAACAATTAGAGAGGTAACTATTATGACCATGAGTTTATTCAATTTCCAAAGGCTTTTTCTGATGAAAATCAAAGTTACGCCAGTAAAAATGGCAGCAACTATTGCTACAAGTCTATGAAAGTGTTCGTAAAAAAATTTCTCTGAAGGAAACGTAAATCCGTTTGGACAAAGCGGCCAGTCAGGGCATGCCACATCCCTGTTCATAGATGATATATAAACACCAATTAGCATTGTTGAATAAATTAGACTCAAGGAAATGAAAGGTAATAATATATTCAAAAATTTAGTATTTTTCATTTTTAATGCACCTATTTGTAATTCATACTCTATTTACTAAATCAGAGTACTTTGAATGATAGAAACTATTTCCGCTACATACAGTTTTAAGACAGTTCTGTTCATAATAATTCTTCGTCTATCTTCTCAATTTTATCAACATAACTGGTGCAACTGCATCCCGTTATTAGACATCTCCCCACTCCAAATAGAGAGTATTGCCTATTCTTATTCTCTTCAAATTGATGGGCCATGTATATATGGCCACAATAATCGCAGTTCACAAAGAATACTATTTGAATGTCTATTATTAACTTTATCAAACATTTTACTAATTGTCATTATACTTAATGAACTAACATTACAGTTCCATTTTTATAAGTAGGCATACTTGTACCCGATCAAGACATACAATGAACATCAATGAATTCATTTCTACTCTACCCACTTCAGTTGTTAAAGGCGACAACGTTAGTTTGCCAGATGAAGTGATTAGGAGAATGTTCAAACTTGCCAAACTTTCTAAGAAGGACATTTTCTATGATCTAGGATGTGGGAGTAGTAATGCTGTCTACATTGCATCAACTGAGAACAGAGTCAAGAAAGCAATAGGCATAGAAAAACGAAGAAAATCGGTTGCTAGTCTTTTGGAAAAAACACGTTCACTTAAAAATGCTAGAATAATAATCGAAGATATGAGAAAGGTGAATATCTCAGATGGGAATGTGTTCCTTTTTTGGTTTCATGATGAAAAGGTGATAGATCAAATGATGAAGAAATTTTCTACAGAATTAAGAAAGGGCAGTAGAATTATTACAGTATGGTCACCCCCAGATCTGGTCATACCCAATAAATCTGATTTTCCATTTTTTGTTTCTATAATTCCATTCAAATTTGCCAAGAGTATCGAGGATCAGATAAAGGCAATCTATGGTCAAAAGTGTCTCGACTTTACAGCTTCTTGGGTCTTAGGTGACAAGTATTTGGAAAGTCTTGGCGTTGTGCCTGATCAATATAAACGATTTCTCAATATTTTGTATGCAATGATAATATGGATTAATGCCTGGAACATGAAAGTTTCGTGTGAAGATGACATTCCGCCCCCAGTTGAATCCTACATCGGGATACTGCGAACGTTCTTTAGTATAGACTTGAAGTCATTAATTGAAGATCGAAATTAAGACCGAATTTATAATAATTAGCCAATCATATCAATAACCTACTACCATCCAAACCACCCCAATCTCTTAAAGTACCAAACCATTACTAATGAAGGTACTATTGCGATTATCAGTAATACTATGAACGAAGTAAATGGCCCAAGAAATTCGGGAGTACCAGTTACAATTCCTCCAGGTAAATTAACATTCATTCCATAATAAGCACCGATTACCGTAGCTGGAATAGAGAGAGTAAATAGAATTGTAAGAGTTGCCAGGATCTTATTTGATTTTTCAGTACTCAACATGAAATCAGTATCCTTGAAAATTTCTATGGTTTCTTTAGATTCTTCAAGAACTTCAAGGACCTTTTCGGTATGGTCCCTTACGTCATCATAATAATCAGTTAAATCTTCTTCAGAAAATCTTTGCATTTCTTTGCTTAAATCTAAAATAATTCTCCTAAGTGGAACAACTACTCTCCTTAGGGTGGTAATCTCTCTTCGTAATAGTGAAATATCTCGTGCTACTGCGACTTTCTCATCGAATACTAAATCTTCTATGTCGTCCAAATTTCCTTCAAGCTTCATCAATACATGTAGCAAGTCATCAACCATTAGATCTATTAGACTGTGCAGCAAGTAACCCGAGGATGATCCCATAAATGTCTCCTTTTGTTTCTCATTATCCTTACATAGATTGAACATTTCCATTATGGGTTTTAATTCTCCTTGCTGAACAGTAATTAGATAATTGTGCCCGGCAAATATTGCTAGCTGAGTAGAACGTGGAATACTCTTATCTTTGTCGACTGTTGGAAAATGCAGGATTACGAAAATATGATCCTGATACTTGTCAATTTTGGGAATTTGTATTTTTGAAAGACAGTCCTCTACATTTAATTCGTGAAATGGATATTTTCCCTCCAGCATTTTTAATTTTTTTCGGGTAGGCTTTTTGACATCTATCCAGGTCAGATTCTTGTTGGTAATTGACTCAAGCTGATCAGAAAATTCAATATTTGTCATCTGGCCTCATTCTTAATTAATCTTAAAAAGTTGAAATATTGTATATTAAGATATCTAAATTTTGTATAAAGTTTTGAAAAACTTAGGTTAAAATAACACAGAACTATTTTATCTTTTATGGCAAAGGTCGTTGTTGGAAATACTTTAGATATTCAGGAGGGGAAATTGATGCATATTACGGCAGGTGGAAAAGAAATAGTGGTAACGAAGTTGGATGGAAATTATTATGCCATGGATAACGTTTGCACTCACGCGGGAGCCGACCTTCATGAAGGGGAACTAAATAATAATGAATTGACTTGCCCTTGGCATGGTGCGAAGTGGGATATTAAAACGGGGAATTTAATCTCATTTCCACAAAAATTAAGACCATTGCAAAGTCACAAGCTTTTGATTGAAAATGATACATTGTATGTAGAAGTATAGGTTAAAGAATTATCTTTCAAACATAATTCCATATACTTTTCTAAGAATAAATTGGGAAGTAAATTGCAAATAGTACTAACCATTTACCGATTGTGTTAGTTTACCAGTATGAGGTACTAGTTCCTCTATGCTATCCAATAGATGTGAAACGAAAGAAAGATTGTATGAAGATTTACTGTATTTACCTTTGTCTTTTACTGAAGATTTGTCACGAGAGGGCAAGATAAAAAATAATTGTTGATTTATATACACTTGCAATAAATAGGGCATAACTGAATTAAACATATGAAACTTGATGTTCCGAGATTTACAGAAAGATTTGGATCAGTAAGTCTACATGGAGTGCAACGTGTGTATGAACTAGATTCTGGACATAAGAACAAGAACACAAAAACAGAATCGGAGGTTATTCGTTCAATTGATGACGAAATTATTTCCAAAATAGAAGCCGAAATGGCAATTGTGATTCCTATAAAAGGAGAGCGCTTAAAGCTTTTAGAAGGAGTATTGAGTGGTATCCCACATGATTGTTTGACGATAATTGTTTCAAATAGCCCCAGGGAACCAATTGATAGATATAAGTTGGAAAAACAGGCATTTGAACAATTTAACCGATTCACTGAAAAAAAATCAGTAATTATCCATCAAAAGGATCCCGGTCTTGCGAAGGCGCTAGAAGCAGTTCAATATCCTGACCTTTTTGACTCTGAGGGAAAAATACGAAATGGTAAAGGAGAGGGAATGTTCATTGGCATGTTGCTTTCAAAAATGATGGGGAAAAAATACGTGGGATTTGTCGATTCAGATAATTATGTTCCAGGAGCAGTTAACGAATACACAAAAATATTTTCGTCGGGGATTGCGTTATCTACTACGCCCTATACCATGGTTCGGGTATCTTGGATTTACAAACCGAAAATTTCAGAATCAGGTGTACGTTTTTCCAAATTAGGTAGAGTTTCAGAGATGACAAATCAATTTTTGAATTTAATGATTTCATATTACACTGGATTTGAAACAGAAGTTATCAGAACAGGTAATTCTGGAGAACATTGCATGTCAGTTCAATTGGCTGAATTATTAACCTACTCTTCAGGTTTTTCTATAGAACCATATGAAATAGTTAATTTGTTAGAACAGTTTGGCGGAATTACTCCACCAGAACACAAGGATACTATGGAGAAAGGTGTAGAAGTGATGCAAATAGAGACACGCAATCCACATTTCCACGAGGAGAAGGGAGATTTACATATAAAAGAGATGTTCTCTCAAGGTTGGGGAAGTATTTTTCACAGCAAGTTGTGTCATCCGGAATTGCGAGAAAAATTAAAGTCTGAGCTCGTTTCTAGAGGAATATTGGATAAAGTAAAAGAACCTCCGCAATTACCAAAAATGAGACCATTCATAGATATTGATATTTTGAAATTCGAAAAAATTCTAAAGGAGCAAACTATTAGTCTTAGTATTTTCGAATAAGAGTTTGTCTAAGTACTCAAGAAGTAATGTTAATTTATTTAGATTCGACAACTAGTAAACGGTTAGTTGTCAATCATATCACAGGTCTCATTTTTCATCATTTTACGTATTAATAATAATGGTATTACAACTAGAACTGGAATGCTTATTGCAATAAACAAGCTTTGAAGAGGGGCCAAAGCTGAAACTAAAGTGCTAGCTCCAAATCCCACAATCACAGTAAAAAGGCTGCCTGCACAGGTAGGACAACCAATGAATAGTCCAGTGAAAACTCCAAACGTGGAAGCAATTGGAAATCGTCTTTGAGACTGTTTCCTAAACATCTTCAAGAAATGCACATTTAGTGCAAAATTAAAACCAACCAACACCGAAACCATTATCGCAAGTATCAGGTTTATCGGAATTACTAGAATTGAAAATAGCTCAGTTAGCTCAGCTGTGAGCATGGGTACGTAACCCGGATAGTTGCAACATAATGTCAGATACAAAGAAGGCGCGGTATCACCTTCAACATCAGCATGATAGATGAGAATTTGAGACAAGAATCCAAAGAAGATCCCATAGACAATACATGAAACAACAAATATTCTCCAATAGGCCTTTTGAGTCAAGATCCTAGAAACGTATCCAAAATAATTCTTTTTTGGCTCAGGTCTTGACGATTCAGATCTGAGTACAAGATAAGATCCATAGCCAACCGCGACTAGTGAAACTATGATCAGTGTTATGACTGCTGCAGCCAAGTTATACAATTTCGGAGTGTCTGAGACAGATTGACTAGAACTCAATATTGAATAAATGGATAGAGAGAAAATTATTGAGAACACACTTATGCAGATAATACGTATTCCCCTATTTTTCACCGAATCATAATTCTCCAACATTGTCAACAACCAACAGTTAGTTTATTTATGCAAGACAGACCAATCTATATTAAGTTAATTCAGATATGTCTGTGGTCAACTGGATAAAGGCTAAATTTATCGATGTTTAAAAAAAAATATGGACGAAACTTTCACAAGTGAAGGATTTGTTACAGCTTCCATAAGCTTTGTTGGTTTCGTTGACAAGCTCGGTCTAGAAGGCTTACTTACTTTAAAATCCGACGATGGTAGAGAATTTCCGATACGAGCTTTTTCAGGTGAAGTCGCAAGGCACATCATAAGATTTAGAGAAGGCGATAAGAGCACCATACCTACAATTTATAATCTCATTGAAGAGATCTCGGCGCTACAAGATTTACTCTTGGTAGAAGTCAGAATATATAGAAACGGTCCTGTATTGAGATCAAATCTTTACTTCAAGACTCGCAAGGAAATAATCACATTAAGGAATTATCGTGCATCTGATTCTATAGCCTTAGCCGCATTTTTTGATGTTCCCATAAAGGTAAGGAAAAATCTATTTGAGGAAACAATCGAACAATAGTCAATCTAAATCAAGTCGCTATTGCAGACAGTTTGTTTGATGCAATTGCCTTGTTGACTTCCATTGCAATCCTACGTCCGATACCAAATGTTT
>DASQWJ010000012.1:0-16279 GCA_035640315.1 Nitrososphaeraceae archaeon | reverse complement strand
TTCTTGATGATTAGGGCTATTTCCAGATACAGAGAATATTCTGCAGATAGAGGTGGGGCTATTATGACTGGCAAACCTGATAAATTGGCTACCGCTCTTCTCAAAATAAGCGGTAAAATCAAAGTTATTCCGCCCAATGAGTTGAAAAATGTTCAAAAATTGAATGCATTCTTTATCATTCCTGCTCTATCTGGTAATTCTATTGCTAATCTATTCTCTACCCATCCGCCAGTGGAAAAGCGAGTTCAAAAACTAAAGGAAATGAAGAGTGGGGTTGAATGAATAAATAAATTAAGTCGATGAAACTGGAATTGGTCTCATCGCTAAACTGATCGCTCTAATTATAGTGTGCTAGGTAGGTCCGACCGGAACTTGTTGATTCATCACATGTACTGTGACAATATCATCATCTTCTCTGTCGACCGTATCGCGGACTTTGAGTTTGAACTCATAGGTAACTTCCCCTGATGGTACATCTGGAGCCATAAATGATGCTTGCTTTTCATCATTGTTGTTTATTTCAAATGGTTGATTACTTACCTTGGCACCATTTATTCGGACCAATTCCCATTCATAATCAACAAATTTTTTAAAAGCACCTTTGCTACCGGAACCATCTAGCGTGACTTCTTGATTTTCAAATGTTTTGAAATCATTTCCCGCATCAGCCCTTAATCGCGGATATTTCCCAGCTTCTGCCGTACTCCATGTTAAAAGTTGCGTTGCTGAAAATACAATTGCAAAAATCAGCAAAACAGGTACGTATTTGTTCATCCTCATAAAATTCCTACCTCCTATAAATAATCTTTTCGGTGAAAAAATTCTTCAATTTTGTACATTGTTTTTGACTAATAAATCACTCTCTGTGAACCCCCCGGCGTTAATATAAAAAGTAATGGCTTATTCGATACTTAATTTAAGAACAGGATAGGATAAGCACATTTGTAAGTGTAATGTGTGGCTAGCTTGTAGCAAGCGAATATAAGCTATTTCACTATCGATTAGGAATTATGCGTAATTACTGATAATTTCTATTAAATTGTGGTTATTATTGAAATTCATGTAATGGTTTATCTTTATGCAGTTCTATTTTCTTGTTAACTTGTGCCTTGTGATTTGTCATGATGTGTTCATTAGCACAATTATCATGCATTACACCAATTTCGCAGAATTCACAAGATGTAACAAAATCCTTATCTTTTAAAATTTTCTTACATGATTTACAAAGTTTTGTTTCTATATCGTGAATTGAGAGGGGTTTTAGCCAGGAATCACGCCAAAGAACACTCACCATTAAGAAATAATTTTGACTTATCTTATTTATTTTAGATTGTAACCTGAACACCTAATTTTTTTTGGCTGTGATACTTTTCTATGTTCTTTCTTGGGAATGAAAAGTTAGATTATTTTGGTTTTTTATATTGATATTTTATCAACCAACTAATCATTTTATGTTGTATGAATACTAGAGTCATCAATAAAGCTTCAGCCGGGAATGGTTCTCCCTTGGCATTTATGGCGTTACTATATTTATAGCAATCATTTAACATTTGTAAAAATAATCCTCTGTCTGTTGAACATAACATATCAGCAAAACCTTTCCATGATTCGATTTCCCGTATTAGAATGTCGTCATCTGGAAATAAGCTCATGGTATCATGCTTTTAAGTTAGATCTATTTTTGCAAATTTTATATCAGTTTTATGCAATTGAAACAATTTTTTGTAATGATGAAATATTATGGACATTAAAATAGCTTGTATTCTGACAGGTCTGACACATTGATAAGATGCAGTATTATACAGACGTGCAAGTAAGAATATTTCATCAAAAATTTTCTTGTCTTCCTTGTCAAGTGAATTTCGAAATTGTTTCCATTTTCTCTCTTCAATTATACTTGAGATTCTAAATGATGGAATTGTTCTACCCATGATATCATCTACTTGTTAGAAACTATCAGCAAGTCCCTTTTAGATATGACATATTTTCTATTAATGGTAACACAATTAGTAACATGCTTGGATTCGTTTATTTTCATGGTAATTCGCTCACTCGATTTGCTTTGAATAATTTCTATACTTTTATTAAACAAAGGAAGTAATGTTTTGTAATATAAATCTGAAATAGAAAGAAGTTTATTTAATAGTATTGAAGTTATAAACAAAACATTATTTTTACGTGATAGTTTAAATATTGCATCCATAATTTCTTTTATTAATAATTTAGCTTCCTTGATATCTATTTGATCTTGATTAAACATATCAAACAAATCTGGAATCAAAATTAATTTAGCATCGAATTTGTGAATCATCTTTGGTAAATTATAGACTATTAGATGCACAAGCTGATATAATGTAAAAACTCTTGTTACCACTACTCTTTGTAAAACTTGTGTTGTATCTAATCCATACTGTCTCGCAAACTCTACATATTGATATACATCTATACTATTGCCCGCATCTATAACTAACACATTTGAATTACGAGATTCATTAGGTATAAAACCACAAGATCTTCTAGGAAGTAAGCAACATACGCCAATTCTTGTTAAAAGTATATTCGTGAGTTCTGAAATTCCAACAATACACACAATATCGTTAACTTCGAGTTCTATTGAAGATTTTAATCCTCTAATTTCAAGTTTAATATTATTGAGGTATTCATAAGCATTCTGGAATCGTGGCTTGTAATTATTTTGATTAAATACGGTAAGATGAGACATAAGTTCTTTCTACAATCTTGGAATATTTAATAAAGGAAGCTCCTGTGAGATGGGGAGGGGGATTTGGCAAAATAGAAACACAGTCCAATGATATCAAAAACCTCAATACATTCGCTTCTAGGCAATTTTGACTCAGGCAATTTTGACTCTAACATGTTAATCGGTAAGTCACAATGTACAGATAAATATCAAGAAGGATATACTAACATAATATGAAATCATATTCATATGCAGTATTGATAGTTACATTACTCACAATAGTATCATCAACGGTTGTTCAGGGAAGTGGTTCAGAAACTGAACAAATCCAAAAAGATTCCGAAAAATCAAAACTTAGTAAACCAAACAATCTTACTCAAAATGACGATGATTCTGTGTATCCACAAATAAGCTCATCCTCAGACAATATATACATAGTTTGGCAGGAATCAGTAGGAAGCTATGGAACTACCAATTATGATATATTCTTTAAAAGGAGTAACGATGACGGCAACAGTTTTGGCTCACCAATAAACCTAAGTGATAACGTAGGATTTTCAGAACATCCTCAAATAGCAAGTGTTGGAAATCATATCTACGTCGTATGGGTAGACGACTCGTCAGGCCAAAGAGAGATAATGTTCTCTAAAAGCTTAGACAGAGGGAAGACTTTTTCTAATAGTATTGTGGTAAGCCAGAATTCATTGAGCCCATATCATGCTGAACTAGCAGCAGAAGGACAAGATGTCTACATAGTTTGGAATAGCTTCGGAATGGAAATAGGTAATATAATATTCTTAGCAAAGAGTAATGATGAAGGCAAAACTTTTGGAAAATTAATAGAGATAGGAGAAGGCGACTTGGAGACATATCCCAAAATAGCTGCAAGTGCCAATGAATATTATATAACCTGGGATAGAAGGGACCATGAAGATACGGAAATCTTGTTAATTAAAGGTCATAAAGATTACAATAACATACAAAATGTCACTCAAATTAATAAACTAAATAATGAAAACATAGATGGTGGAGAATCTCAGGTAGCTGCGGATTCAGATCATGTGATAGTAACTTGGACTAGCAATATACCTGTTAACAAAAAGTATGTTTATGTTAGCAAAAGTATAAACAATGGTAACGCTTTTGGAGATAATATTCCTATATCCTCTACTAATTCATCAAATGTTGAGAATATTCTCATTGATGATAATTCATATATTATTTGGCAAGATAATGTACATGGTAATTATGATATCTTCTATACCAAAGGTAATAGTAATGGAACAGGAACCGATAAACCCATAAATGTTAGCAACAACATCGGTGTCTCAGAATGTCCATCTATTACAGTATCAACAACTGCGATCCATATGACATGGGAAGATGATACAACGGGTAATCATGAAGTATTATATAAAAAACTAAGTAAGATGGCTTAAACTTGCATTACCATATATTAGTAGTGAATAAATCTATATTTTTATCTGTCTCTTCCGGCACCAAATAAACTCAGGATGCTAGTTACCATCATGCTAACTGTGTATGAAGATTGATACTCTTGTAAATATGGGATGAAATGCGCAGTGAGTAAAGTTCCTAAAGCTACCAATGTTCCATATTCTGTTATCTTCTTTAATATAGTACGATCTTTGTTAAATGGAGCAAGTAGCATACCCAATATCCATACACCAAACAACCAAATCATTACTTTTGATGCAATAACAGAAGGCGCTGAGAAGGATGCCCCAAAATACATCGCAGTTACTATAAAGTCCCCCATCATTAGATTTGGAAATATAGAATCAAACGCTTTGAGCTTTGAAACATAATATCCAAAAAGAGTCCCGATAATCGCTACTGCAGCTATGCTACCACCTACATATGGAACATTTTCGAGACAGTGGAAAAACAAGACATTAGGATTAATACTTCCACAAAATACATAACTAGAAACTATTGCCATCAGAAATGTTTTGACTATTACACTGGCCAAAAGAAGTAGAGCCTTATGAGATTGTTCCAATCTATTCAAAAAAGAGAGTTCCCCGGAATATTCCCATACTTAACTCTAATAATTCTACAAATTAAACCTTTATTTCAAAATAGTAAGGATATCCATATGTCCTTACTATCCATAGGAATCAATCACATAACTATACAAAAGAATGGTTAATGGCTTATCAGGGCTTGTATCGAACCTCTACATGGTAAGAGATATTCGTAAAAAAAATTCAACTTTGCCTTAATTAGGAGAAACTGAAGCCACACCGCCAGACAGGTTTTCATTCAAGTTCCTTTCTGTTATGTAATCCATCATAAAGTCGTCTTTATCCTTACAATATTCCATGAGATTGTAATGTTGATCACATTCCATCTTCATAGCTATTACTTCATTATCACATATTTCCAACATGGACTTCGTGCTATCACTATCTGATTGTCTATCTGACAGGAACAAATTCACACCGCATCCAGCATTGATAAGATCTGTCATATTTTCTAACTGATTCAGTTTTGATTCAAAATTTGGTGCATTTTTTAAGACTTCATAAAGTTGTTTAACTTCCTCTTCAGTATCAAATTCAGGGTAGTTTTGATGGAATGCATATATACTGCCTATATAGGATTCTGTCCCCACCATCGTGCAACTAATAACTAAAAGCAAAATAGTTTGGATAATAAATTTCATCGCTGTTTTAAATGCATCTCTTTCTTCATTTATGTTTCTATTAGATAGGATTCTTCTATATTAATTCTTGCTTTACATTTAGCATGAGAGATTGTACTTTAACAGAAAACAAATTGATACGTATTTACAGTAAAATTCACAATTTATTTAATAGAAATAGGAGACGCTTTGCTATCGATTTTGAAGTATATCATTGCACATGTTAAAAAGATAAATAATCACAAAAACAATTTTTCAAATTCAGAAGGATAATCTATTTTAAAATAGAATATTGTGATAGTTGGAATTATGGCTAGAACGTACTAGATATTTCAACTACAAGAAAAATAGTAACGATAAAGGTATTTATCAATTTCATATCTCTTGAGTGAAAAATAATGTGGTAAAATCAAAACGTGACAGCACCGGCAATAAATAATAGCTCAAGAATCTAGATATGCAATTAACTGCCCTCTGGCATATCCTCTACCTATCTTTATGATTTTGATTCTCACTCTATCGTCAGGTTTAGTCCCCCTTACAAAAGTAATCAACCCTCTTATCCTTGTAACACCCGAATCACCATTCCTACTCATGTCTATGATATTTACATTATATTCCTCTCCGATTCTTACAGGATAATGAAATGATGAATCATACATTGATCCTTTTTTAGAGATATTCATATCATGATCTTGAATACTCTTACGTTCATCGCCTAATAATCCACCCACGGTACTTCCTGACATAGTTCTACACGTTCAACTATTTCAATATTAAGAATATGGTGCTGGTTTGTTAAAGTTCGTCCATCGTGAACTTGTTATAACACATATTGCACCTGAATTTCTCATTTCCAGGGTTACTTGATAGTACTTCAAGCTGACTCTTTGTCCTACATTTTGGACATTTGCCATAAACAGTTTTTCGTGGAATGAAAATAATAGTATTACAATGAATATAAATATTCTACTGCCTCATAGACTTGCACTTTAAAGATCAGTTCCTAAAAATGAATTTGAATGTGATAAAGTACAACGAAGCTAGAAGGTTACTCTCTATTCAAACGATCAAGAACAAATGAGTTAGCTCCGTATTTCTCTACCTAATGGAGTAATCGGGTTTTATTAAGTCTGCAATATCCACCCAACACCTAGCAATCTCATCCATCGTGTATATTATATTGATAATCTTTAAGGCAGATTCGTAATTTCCTTCGAGCTTTATATAATCATTTTTTATGAAGGTAGAAATTACATCAAACTTGTTGAAGAGAGTTACTACATGAGAAGACTTTTCTGTATCCTTTGTGATAAATCCCGATATAGATTTTTCCTGCATATCCAAAATCAAGTAATTTGCCTCGATAATTTTCTCATATTTTATTTCGTCAAGAAAACCTGATAATTGTGAAGATAATCTAGAAATTAGATCTCCCGCATTTTCTAGATGATTTGCCGCAATTCTATAGTCCAATATATCAATATTACTAAGATCCAGACTGGATGCCAGCCTACGATCCATCATTGCAGTTCTTATGAGCCGTACGATCAAAAAATATTGTCTGTTTACTTCGTCATCTCTTCCCCTTACAAGGAGATCTATTTCGCTGTCCCTTGTCTTCATGGCGTTGACTATATCCTTGTGCGTACCGCTGACAATAGAACTCATTTGCTTTAATATTTTGGAAACGTTCATAGAATGTGCATCAAGCAGAAATTGAATCGTCATATTCAGGCCATCTTCATCAACAATTTCCAGCCCGATCAAATTTCTCATTGCTTTTTTTATAACCTCGCGATCTTCAAAATCGATCTGGGTTCTTCCCACAATCTTTATGATATCATAACCTAACAAGTACGCTCCATAAATCTGGTTAATCAATTTGTCATGTGAAAGATCAAGCAAATGAATTGTTATTTCCTTGGCCTGACTATTTCTGTCACCAGTAGGAAAGATAGTAATAGAGTTGTCATCATTATTTTCAATAGATAGAATATCTCCTTTTTTAAGACCTAGTGTCTTTATCCATTCGGCGGGTAGTGACATGAGGACGCTGCTTCCTATTTTTTGTAGCCGTCTTTCATTCTGAAACATAATATATTTAAATGCATATAAATTAATTAAACATTATTCTTATATTTTTCAAAATATTATATCATGATATAGATGACCTTAGAACTTGCTTCACCGATTTCAATCGCAAACGCATTCAGCCCAAGTCACATTACAGGGTTTTATAGTGAGATAAAAGATGAATCAATTCTCAAACATGGTTCTCTTGGAGCTGGAATTTCCATTAGCAAGGGACTTACGACCGAGGTGGAAGTCTATCATCATGAAAGGAATAATTTGGAAATCAGTATCAACGGTGTCATTTCAAAAGACGCAATAGTTTCAAAATACGTAGCAAACGAGTTTTTGAAAAGATCTAGAAAGAAATACTTTGTAAGAATAAAACATCAGGCCGAAGTACCAATAGGTTATGGGATGGGTACAAGCGGATCAGCAGCTTTGAGTCTGTCATATGCACTTAATCACGCTTTATCTTTAGGCCTTTCTGACATTGAATCAGCTCAAATTGCTCATAAAGCCGAGATACATTGCAAGACTGGTTTAGGAACAGTACTTTCAGAGTATCATGGAGGATTATGCTTTAGACTAAAGGGTGGTGCTCCAGGAATCGGAAAAACAAGTGTTCTCAAAATAAATAATTCCAAGGTTGTGATTTTCTGTTTTTCACCCATTTTTACCAGATATTTCATCGAAAGTATAGGAAAAATTTCAAGTCATAAATGTATGAATATGATGATGACTATACTGAAAACAAAAGATATTGCTGATTTCCTAGATCTATCCTATGATTTTTCACAATCTTTGAAATTTGTAGATAAGAACTGTAACAGTTTAATGGACTTGTTAGCACATAATGGCTTTCATAGTAGCGCGGCTCTGTTTGGGCAGACCGTTTTCACGATCGTAAAAGAGAATGAGCTAGAAACAATAAGAAAGATTGCAAAAAAATTTCCCGCAAGGTTATTTGTATCAAATGTTGAAAATGAAGGTGCTAGATTAATTACAAAGCATGATACATAAAATACCGCCTACACATCCAAGGGCAAAATCGCTGATCATTAGAGAAAAATTGGTTGAGGGATTCAGAAATCGAATTGTTGTTCCAGAAGGGTTGATAGCTCATGGCAGAGGTGAGGCTTTTGATTATTTGTTGGGCGAAAAGACTACAAAATATGCATACAAGGCCGAGAAGGTGGCTGTTTGTTTGTTACTACTGTCTAATCACTCCATAATTTCTGTAAATGGTAACACAGCTGCATTATGTGCGAGAGAGCTAGTTAATTTGGGTAATATTACTAAATCCAAGATTGAGGTAAATCTATTTCACAAGAGTATTGTTAGATCCAAAGCAATCGCAAGGTTACTCAAAAAAGAAAATGCAAAAGAGGTATTGGGATTGAACAACAAATTAAGATCCACTATAAAAGGTATTTCTAGTAATCGAAAATATGTAGATAAGAATGGAATAATGGAGTCTAGCACTGTTTTTGTTGCACTCGAAGATGGGGATAGAACTGAAAGTTTAGTGAAATTGGGTAAAAAGGTGATTTCCATTGATCTCAATCCGCTATCACGTACGGCAATAGCATCAAATGTTACTATAGTTGATAATATTGTACGTGCAATACCAAATATGATAAACTTCTCAAAAGAATTAGTAAATAGCGATAGATCCTACTTGTTGCAACAAATTAAGAAATTTGATAACTTACAAAATATACACGAATCGTTGAAAATGATAAGGAAAGGAGTCTGAAATGTCACTTCAAAAGAAATCAAAAATTACAATATCTGACATTCTCAATAAGAAAAAAAATAAAGAGAAAATTACAATATTGACTTCCTATGATTATTCCATCTCTCGTATTTGCAATGAGACTAATTTGGACATGGTTTTGATAGGTGATAGTGCGGCAACTGTAATTATGGGATATGATTCAACAAGAAAAATAGGAATGGCCGAAATGTTAACATTTTGTAATGGGGTGGTAAATGCAATAACAAGACAAGTTGTAATTGCTGACATGCCGTTTGGATCATATCAGATGGGAAAGTCCATTTCTATAAAAAACGCATTAAAATTCTTAAGATGTGGTTGCGATGCCGTCAAGCTAGAAGGTGGATTGGAAATTGTCGACACTATCAAAAATTTGACTGATTTGGGAATTCCAGTAATGGGACATATTGGATTGAAACCCCAGACTACTCCACTGCATCATGGATATATTTCACAAGGGAAAACGGCAGAAGAAGCAATTATACTATTAAATGAGGCAAAGGCTCTAGAAGAAGCGGGAGTTTTTAGTATTGTTCTTGAAAAAGTTACCAGTGAAGTAGCATCAATGATTACAAAAAACATAAATGTTCCTATTATTGGGATTGGTTGTGGGCCTCATGTAGATGGCCAAGTACTTGTAATTCATGATATGCTGGGTCTGTACAAAGATTTTGAGCCCAAGTTTGTGAAAAGGTATCTCAATTTATCAGAACAAATATTTGATGCAATAAAGGCATATGAAACTGAAGTTAAATCTGGCAAGTTCCCACAGGAAGAACACATGTATCACATGAGTGAGGAAGAATACGCGAAACTGGAAAAAAGGCTAAAGAGTGCTTGATATGAATAATTCAAATGAGAATTCTCAAAATAAGAAACATATATCAAAGGAAATTATTGGTATGCAAAGCAATATTCTAAAGGGAAAGAAAATTGTGCTCTGTATTACAGCTAGTGTAGCAGCCTACAAAGCAATAGACCTCAGCAGGACATTGATGCGTAATGGCGCTGAAGTATTTCCTGTTATGTCAAAGTCAACCAACTCCAAGTTACTAACGGAGGAAATGATGAATTGGGCCACTGGAAACAAGACTGTATCTGAACTAACATCAGACTTGGAACATATAGCTCTTGCCAATTACGGCAAATCAGATATTGTTATTGTCTATCCCTGTACAGCCAACACTTTGGGGAAATTTGCCAACGGTATTGAAGATAATCCAGTAACAACTGTATTGAGTGTAGCCTTTGGATCAGGAATACCTATTGTAATTGCCCCCGCAATGCATGAGGCAATGTATGAAAATATCATTATCATGGAAAATATTAAGAAACTAAAATCATTGGGCATATCCATATTAGAACCTTCAATTACAGAGGATAAAGCAAAAGTAATATCTGCTGATAAGGTTGTTCAATTCGTAATCAATGAAATTGCAGGACCAAAGGCAAGAATAAAGTCGAAAATAAATGCCTTAGTAACGGCGGGTTCGACTGTTGAGTATATTGATTCAATTAGAATTTTAACCAACTTGAGTTCTGGGAAAATGGGACTGAATATTGCTCAGCAGTGCCTGGATAAAGGATTTAACGTAACTTTTGTTTATGGTCATGGGTCCTTGAACATTCCAGATGATCCAAGAATGAAAATCATAAAGATAAAGACTACTGAGGAAATGCTAAAAACCATTAAAGATCAAATTTTGGATGAAAAACAACACATTGTTTTTCATGCTGCCGCAGTGGCAGATTTTTCGATATCACACAGTAACAAGAAAATACATAAAAAATTGGATACTCGAAATGGGACTAAAACTATTAAACTTATTCCAACCCCAAAAATTGTAGATAAAATAAAACAATATGACAAGAATATTTTTCTGGTAGCATTCAAGGCTGAATATGGAATTTCAAAAGAACTACTAATAAAAAGGGCAATTGATAAACTTGATGAATGTAAGGGGAATCTAATAGTAGCCAATGATGTCTCAAAAAAAGGATGTGAATTTGGATCCGATACGAATGAGGTTTACATAATAGATAAAGAAGGAAAAACAATTCACATGCCACTGCAACCCAAGAAGGATATAGCAAGTCAATTAATACAGATTATTTGCAAAAAACTAGATCTTCATTGACTGACTAGTTTTGGTTAAAAAATTAGTAACTCTTTGGAAAATTTCGTAAGAATTAGATTAGTATTGCTATTTTCATTAACTTGTATTGTATCTTCAATCCTAACGCCAAACTTCGAATCCATGTAGATGCCTGGTTCAACAGTTACGACCATACCTTTTGATAGTTTCTTTGATTCATTTGGACGTATCCATGGCTGTTCGTGAACTTCCAAGCCAACTCCGTGTCCTGTAGAATGGATAAACTTATCCCCATAACCGTATTTTGAAATCAAATCGCGACAGGCAGAGTCTACTTTTCCACATTCAACCCCTTGCTCTACACATTCTAATCCCTGCTGCTGTGATTTCTTAACAAGGTCATACACTTGACTCATTTCATTGCTAACATTGCCTAGTGCAAATGTACGGGTTGCATCGGAAATGTATCCATCATATCTGACAGTCAGGTCAACAACTATGAAATCTCCATCTACAAATTCTCTCTTTGAAGTTTCGAAATGAGGTAATGCACTATTAGCTCCACCAGCAACTATAAAGGGATTCAAAGTAAAGGGATAGCATGTTGAGGTTCCTTCAAGTTTCATAGCTTCATATAGTAACTTTGCCTGGAGCTGTTTTTCTGTTATACCTCTCTTTATTTCCTCACAGCATACTTGGTATAGTTTGTCAATTATGTCTGATGCTCTCCTGATTTTCTCAATTTCAGAGTTATCTTTGATGATTCTTGCATTACGAAATGGCTCTTCATTTATGACAAAGTTACTGTTATCTGTATGTGGTAAAATAGATTGAACTGTTTCATAGTCATTGCAATCAGAATAGAATCTGTATTTTGCCAAGTTAGGTATTATAGATTTTATAAGTCCAGCTCCACGTTCAGCAGTTATTATTTCCGAGTATTTTGATTCATTTGCGGCTCTAGAGCTTTCAAGTTTGGGAACAAATAATTTAATCCCATCTTGGGTGCACAAAGCTATTGATTCACCCCAAAAACCAGTTAGATAGAATATATTTTCTGGTTTGAATACCATCAATGCGTCAGCTTTATTACTTAAACTATCAATGATATTTCTTGCACGTTCTTTAAGCATGATTTAATGCAAAATATAATCTTAGTATATATGTTTTAACGATATGCCAATCGATTGGTGCCTGTGGCTGAGACAAGAGCACCTTCAAAAGTCTAACAAATGATTTCAATTTGATCGAGTAAGTGCATGGTAATTTTTTCATGATTTCCAGCACAAGCATCTATGTATTACTATATTTCATCTTATGATAAGTAATAATCAGTTATAAGAAAAATTATTCGCTGATGACTAGTTTTTAAATAAATTTTCTACGAAATTGGTTATCATCCGACTTGCACGGATGATATGATTGGTGCCTTTTTTTTCTTTCATCGGCACCAATCAATTTATTGCAATAATCTAAATACAGTTTGATGAACCTGCGAAATCTTATCAACATCAATTATAATAGCCGGTAATCTTTATTCACAAATTACATCATTTCAGCAAGAGATTTTCGTATTCGAATTAGATATGGGTTAATGAACTTGAATAAGTTGAACTTAAATATATCAAAGAAATGAGTCATCACAATGAACAAGAAACAACCAAAGGGAACTATCTTTCTGTTGTGGTCATTCATGGGAATGATGTTTGGGGCCTTACTTGTTGCCACTGCTGGTCATGTGTATGCCAAGAATATTTGGGATAATGATGATACTATGGAGGAACTTGTTAAGGATATTGACAATGGTAAGGTTGATGATGATAATATGAATTGGAAAGAATTTAAGGATTCAAAAATCTTCAAACAAGAAGATATTGAAACGCAATAATGCATTAAAAATAGACAAGCTCTTTCAAATAAACTAGCAGATTATGAAGTACTTCGATGTTTTGAAGATTCAAGTTATGCATATGATAACTAGAATTTGCAAATAAAAAGCTGATCTTTTCTTTCTTACTCTCTCCAATATTTTCCAAAACTATTTAGACAAAATATGATGCTGCGTACATAATATGAAAGAAATTTCAGTCTTGAATTTAGTTACTAATGTTGATATCAATAATTTGGGGTGGTTGCGAATTATGTAATATTTCATACTAATTTAGTTAGGGAGGATTTGATGGAAATTGTTCCTTTTCATAAGTAGAGTTTTAATTTCTTGTTTGTCTATTTTAAATCATGAATCAAATTTTACCAATATTCCAAGTTGCAGCAGAATGGGATGAAAGAAATGAGAATAATTTCGCCGTAATCAGAATGAGTAAGCTATATCTGAAATGAAATCTATTTCACCATTGGACAATAGTCATGAAGCGAAATCTCTTAAACATCGCTTATCTCGTGCGATCTTAGTGTCTATTTATTTCAACAGTACAAGCAACCCAATAATATTTAGATGTAGAACTTGTAATATCCTATCTTGTGTTCCATCAAATCTATGACATTAAGTAATTCAAATTAAATATTTGTGACTAGTTCCAAATTTTTACGTAATTATAAATATTGGCTATATTCTTTTGATGGATGTAATTGGAATATCTCGTAATGCTTCCGGGTCCAACAAATGTTCCTAATAGAGTTATTAACGCAATGTTAACTCCCATGATTAACCATAGAAGCGAGGATTTTAGAAAATTATACAAGGACATAGTAAATAAGACACAAACTGTATTTGACACGGATAATGATATCGTAGTGCTGACAACTTCTGGAACTGGAGCGGTTGAAACTTCAGTTTTAAATCTCATTAAAAAAGATGATGCCGTAATTATACCTGTTAATGGAGAATTTAGTACTAGACTAGCAGATCTAATAGATAATTATGGAGGAAAAACCATTAGAATAAACTCGCCGTATGGACAGAACCCGCCGATAGAAAAAATAGAAGAGGCGTTTGAAAAAAATTCCAATATTAAGGCTCTCTATGTGGTTTATAACGAGACATCCACAGGTACAACTCTAAGAAATTTATCAAAACTAGGCGATCTTTGTAAGGCACATGGGGCATTTTTTGTAGTTGATGCGGTCTCAATTCTTGGTGGAGATGAATTACCTGTCGACAAATGGAATGTAGATGTATGTTTCACAGCGACTCAGAAAGCATTGGCAGCACCTCCCGGAATTGCTCCTATTTCCATAAGCAAAGAGGCAAAAAAATACATGATAGAAAATCCTCCGCCAAGCCAATATTTGAACTTGAAAAGATACTTCAAGTATTACAGCGAAAGTTTTGAAACTCCTTTTACCCCTGCTGTAAGTCTGTTTTATGCATATCAAGAGGCATTAAACATCATTATCGAAGAGGGAATGCAAAATAGAATCAATCGACATAAAAAATGTGCTAACGCCTTCTACTCTGGATTGGAAGCCTTAGGATTTACACCATTTGCCAATGCTGATTCTAGGAGCAATGTCGTAATAGCCGTAAATTATCTACCTGGTATTGATGACAAGAAGTTTCGCGAACTAATTTCAACGAAATTTAAAGTTCTATTAGCAGGTGGATTTGGGGAACTTAAGGGAAAGGTTTTTAGAGTAGGGTGCATGGGAGAGGTAAATAGTTACCATGTTATGAGAACTCTTTCTGCCATCTCATCATCAATGTCAATACTGGGCGTGCAGCCAATAAAAGATGGATTGTCAGTAGCCAATAATATTCTGAATCAATAGCCTCAAGTTGTTAAGCTTAATATTATGGTAAACCGACAGCAAATTTCGTGACAATGGAAAAAGGATCACTCATTCTTATTGACTATACTGCTAAAGTAAAGGATTCAGACGAAATTTTTGAAACTACAGTAGAAGAAAACGCGAAAAAATCTAATCTATATGATCCTGGTATAAAATATGAACCTCGACTAGTTTCGATAGGAGAAGGATGGGTGTTAAAAGGACTTGATGAAATTCTAACTACTGCAAAAATTGGTGATAATTTGAATGTCGATATTCCTCCTGAAAAGGGATTTGGAATGAGAGATCCAAATAAGGTTAGAATGATACCGCAGAGAAAATTTGGCGATAAGGCTGATGAGCTAAAGGCTGGTGACGTGGTAGACATAGATGATAGAAGAGGATTCGTAAGGTTTATCGGTTCTGGACGTGTTCAGGTTGACTTTAACCATAGATTAGCAGGAAAAACGCTGAATTACAATGTCAATATTCTAAAAGTCTTAAAGACCGACGAAGAGAAAGCATCGTCACTTGTTAAAAGGAGATTTTTTGTAGAAGGAGATAAGATTTTGATTTCGTTTGTCAAACCAGAGCTCGTAATTACTTTGCCCGAGGAGGCTTTTTTGATTGATGGGCTTCAGATAATAAAAAAGGCGGTATCTGCTGATTTATTCAAGTTCATTCCAACCATTGAAAATGTAAAATTCCTAGAGATTTACAATAAGTCTAAACCTACATCAAAAGCAAAGGAAGAACCAAAAGCAAAGGAAGAACCAAGACCTCAAACGAAATAGAATTTTTTGAGCTTATTCGGTCAGGCCTTCATCCAACTTTTAACTAAAATCTAAATTACGCTAACTGACTTTGCAACCGCTCTAGCAGAGTCATGATCCATCTTAATCTTGTTAAGAATAGTATATCTTTCGGGTCTAAGTGATTGGGCTATTAATAATGATTTTATGATTTGTTCCTCAGCTACATCAATTTCCTTCGCTGTAGTTGGCGCTCTGATATTTTCTAGCGTCTTTATTATTACTTCATGATCCAAGCCATGAATTTTTGACATGATTATGGTACCGATTCCCACTCTTTCGCCATGCAAACCACAATTCCTATTTGATACATATTCTAATGCATGACTAAATAGATGTTCAGATCCGGAACATGGTCTGCTACTTCCCGCAATGCACGAGGCAACTCCCGCACTTATTAAGGCCTCAACGATCGTTCTG
>DASQWJ010000011.1:0-2347 GCA_035640315.1 Nitrososphaeraceae archaeon | reverse complement strand
TCCTTCGATATATCTTCGGGTAAATGATAAAGGGTACTATTATCTAAATTTGCCGTTACTGGCTGTAGGACGATTTTCACAACCATAGGCTAAAAAGTAATTTTATCAAAGGTCAATCATTAGCTGCTAATATAATCAAATAATGTTTTTTGTTTAGTTTTTTGGTAACGACTTGTTCCAGGGAATTTTATTTCATTGGCAACGGAATAGTCGAGTTCCTTTGGTATGCCCCACTGGACTGGAGCAAGTCCGTTCATGACTCTGAACATATTAGCAGTAGCAGCCCCGAATCCAGCGTAGTGATTATTCGCAGCTGCTATTCCAACATTTACATTCTTCTCGTTGTCCTCAATTTCTCTAAATTTATTTGCCCAATATTTCATTTCATTTTCTCTGTCTTTCTGAATCTTTCCAAAGTCTGTTTCTTTGATACTTCTATCACCTATCAATCTGAGATAAACAAAATCTGTTGTTACTATAGCGGGAGTTTGAATTATGTCCAGTTGATTCCATACCATGCAGATATTATTATTTTTAAAAAAATTGTAGGCCAAATCAGAAAACCAAGATGAGTGCCTTACTTCTACAGCGTACCTAAAGTTATCATCAAAGAAAAAGTCATACTGTTTCAAAGCTTCCATTCCTTCTGTAATCTTTACGTATGGTGGAAATTGTATTAGGAGGGCAAGAAGCTTATCCTTCAGAGGCATCATGGCTTCATAAAACAACGTTAGTTCTTTTTCCACATTCTTCAGTTTCTTGTCATGCGTTATTACTTTAGGAAACTTGGCAGTAAATCTGAAATTAGGCGACGTCCTTCTAGTCCAATTTTTTACCATAAACTCACTTGGAATTCTATAAAATGTAGAATCAATTTCTACGTAATTGAAAATTTGAGAGTAATATGGTAACCACAGCCTATTGTCTATATTGGACGGGTAGAATGTGTTCTGCCATGAATTATAGCTCCAACCAGAACATCCGACAAAACGTTCCAATGAAGTATTTGCGTCAAAGCTCAATAAATTTTATTCTCGCTTTTTTTGACTGTAAATCTGCCTACTTGCTCAAGCTACTATCCAAGGTTGCCTGCCTTGAAGGTTGAGAGAATAAATTTCGAGCGTTTTCCAGTACCGCTTTCTCTTTCTGGGATAAATCTGTCCCTAGCATTTCTTTGAACTCTATCGCGTTCACGACTGCTTTTGCACCGTAATGATTGTTAAAATAACCCCTTACAATAGCGGTCTCCGTAGATAGTTGTTTAACTTTTTCAGCCCATGGACTTAGTTCTTCTTTGGAGTAAAGATAATTGAATCTGGGCTTCACCTGTCTCCCATGCCACCTTATAAAAGAATGTGTTGCCGTTACTATAGATTGGGATAGAAATTGAAGTTTGTCTGGCTCAGGAGAGTCGGTCATTACAGCAGCAATATTGTAGTGCTTTAATAATTCCCAAGGGCCTTCCGTATTCCATGAAGGATGCCTAAATTCAATAGCGTAATCATAGCCACGAGGCAGCCTGTCAAGAAATTCTTCTGTATTCCGAAATTCTTTTACGGTGAAACTAGGTGGCAATTGGATGAGAAGAGCACCTAATTTGTTTGAAATTTTTAGAGGCGTTATTTTGTCTAGGAATTCCATCAGAATCACCATAGCTCCTTTTTTTATCTCGAGCCTCTTGTCATGAGTTACTATTTCAGGAACTTTAATTGAAAACTGAAAATCATCAGGTGTTGCTTTGGTCATTGCAGTAAAAGTATCTTTTGTCATGTATTTGTAAAACTTTTCATAAAATGTAGCGTCCATTTCAGCAGTATTAAAAAATTCAGAGTAATACTGGAGCTTTTTAGTTTGAGAGTTAGGATAAAATGCCTTAACCCAGCCACCTTTCTCGTACGAATCATCGTAGCTCCAACCTGAGCATCCTATTAGCACAGTCAATCCAATTTAGCTTACAACAAATACAATTATAATTTCTCGGTTCTTTTTGATAGAAGCACTGATATCGGTATGGCCGGAAGGGATGCGTGACGATATCGGTTCTAGACGCGGATTTTCATTACTCCTAATGCATATAACACGAAATTAAAGAAAAAAAGCCTCACAAGGGAGCTAGTGCGTAAACGAAATACGTGAAATAACAACACCTATTATTCCAATATTATATGCATAAGGTCTACCTATTGCTATTAGATTATTAACCCTCCAATCTGAGCCAACTAATATGCCTATTCCAGTAACTATGAAACCTACAACTATCGTAATTATTGCAGAAATCAGTAATTTATTCATCCTCGGTCATTACCGATTAGGGAAATATTGTTACTATTATTGAGTGACTATAGAA
>DASQWJ010000010.1:0-2274 GCA_035640315.1 Nitrososphaeraceae archaeon | reverse complement strand
GACTTTTATGTTGATATAAAAATTCTTTAGTACAAGTATTAAATTAAAACAGTAAAAATAGTGCATTTAGATACTTGTATTACTAAAATATAGAACACATTTGATTGCGGTAATTACTGAACAAAGATCAACATTTAGTTAAGTGTATCAGATAACTTATCTAATATCCACTAACATATTTTACAGTGATGCCAACAACGAGTAAATTCCTTTTTTATGTTTGCATACTACTTAACATTTCCATATTTGGCTTGATCCTCTATAACAGTACTATATTACAACCGGTTCAAAGGATCGAGGCACAAACGAACCAACTCAAATTTTCATTTGTAGAAAAATGGGGATCTAATGGATCAGGGCCAGGTAAATTCGTGAGGCCTCACGATGTAGCATTTGATTCAAAAGGATTTATCTATGTCAGTGATAGAGAACTTGACAATATTCAAAAGTTTACACATAATGGTACCTTCATAAAGATGTGGGGATCTAAGGGCTCGCGTGAAGGACAATTCAGAGTTCCATACAGTATTGGTATTGATCCAAAAGACAGAATATCTGTTGTAGATAGAGAAAATCATCGTATTCAAGAATTTGACTCAAACGGAATATTTCTTGCAAAAGTGGGGAATGGAAGAGGAAATGCAGATAATCAATTAAACAGACCGGAGGACATTGTAATTTCACCATTTGGAATATTTGTTACTGATACAGGGAATGAGAGAATATTAAAATTTAATAGCAGTTTCAATTTGGTTAATAAATGGGGATCTAAGGGTACCGGTGAAGGTCAGTTTGTTCATCCCCATGCGATTGATGTTGATTCTAAGGGAAATGTCTATGTTGGAGAATTGAATAGACCTGGAGTTCAAGTATTCGATACCAATGGAAAATTCTTGAAAAAATGGGGATCTAAGGGTACCGGTGATGGTCAATTCTCAACTCCTCAAGAACACATCGCAGTTGACAAACAGGATAAAGTATACATCGTCGATGGAGAATCAAATCCAAGAGTGCAAATTTTTGACACAGATGGCCACTTTCTCAGCAAAATAGGAACTCACTGTCATATGTCTACGGGTGAAGGTTGTATAGACCCGGACGGATCAGGTCCTTTGGAATCAGGTGATGGTCAATTCTCAAAGCCTGAACATGTCTCTATTGATTCAGAAGGCAGAGTGTACGTTGTGGACAGGGGAAATAAAAGAATTCAAGTTTTCGAGCCGGTTATGGATGATTAAGCAAATAGAATAACTAGCAATAAACTTCATAGTGATCGTGTTCTTCGATTAGGATTTTTTTATTACCGCCAAAAAGAAAAACAATATTATTGCTGACCCCGACAAAGGGATCACTATATCGGTAAATGCATTATCCAAAGAATAAAAATGTTCTAAACCTTCATAAATTAAGAAAATACAGAACAATGAAAACGCAATGGCAGCGTATTGCAGTTTCTTCAAGCCACTCTTATGGTATGAAAAAATAGAGAGCCCAACCAAAAGTGCTGATAATATCGCACCTGCAGTGTATAACAGCATTTCCACTACTTCAAGGATAGCCGCTTGTTGAATTAAAGGAATGAATAGATTCAATTTTATGTTTGTCATCGATATTATGAGGCTGATAGGTTTAAACATTATTGTACCGTTATCTAAACAAGATTCAATTCGAAACAATCGATCATACGATTAGAGACTTATCAATGAATTTAATTTTTTCCGGATATTAGGTAATATTCAATAAAATCTAAAATTAACAATTTTTTTTGTAGCTTTATTTTTAGATACCATAGTGCCATAGTATTTTTTACAACGTGTTCCTAATTGCAAGTACAGTACGAAGCGACTTCATTCTGAGGGGTCAGTGTTTCTGGACCACTCATTGGCTCCTCGGTTATGATTAGATACTTGTAATACAAGTCTTAAATAAGACTTCTGGATGAAGCAGCACGCCTAACTTAGTACTTCGTTAGGAGTTGATCTGTGATTTCACCGGAAATGTCACATAAATCAGATCCTGGATTTATTCCTAATCTACTTGATTTGAAAAATACTAAATCTAATTATGACAAACTTGTGCTATTTATCCCAAATACTTTTATATCATTATTTTTTCTATCTGATACGTATACATTCCCATCATTATCAATTGCGAGGTGTTCGGGATCTCTAAACTCTCCAAGCTGATTGCCGTAAGTTCCAAACTTAGTAATGAATTCACCATTACTGTTGAATTTTAAAACTCGGGGTTTCATACTACATCCCGGATCTGATT
>DASQWJ010000009.1:0-4265 GCA_035640315.1 Nitrososphaeraceae archaeon | reverse complement strand
GGGCATCTGATCGTAGACCATTCTTAACCTTGGAGCCATCTTTCGTGTTACAGTTCCTTGAACAACAATCAAGTCACATTGTCGTAATGAACCAAATGCTTCGATTATTCCAAATCTTTCAACATCATATCTGGGACCTGAAGCAGCTCCAAACTCCACACTGCAGCACGCAGTTTCAAGATGTACTGGCCATAATGACCAAATTCTGCCCCAATTAATTGCATAACCTAATGGAAGGTCCAATGCCCTTGTTAGAACATCTCCAAGTTTTCCTACCATTATATTGAAATTGGTTGGATTTACCAGATCTTTTATCAAAACTGATTCTGAGCCTCCAAGTTGACATGTTGAAAACCTACCAAATACCTTTCCTCCCTGAAAGATAAAGTGCGTATCCCATGGCAGAAAACATTATCGCAAGGAAACCTATTATCGGTAGTGTTGCTGAGCGCGAAATAGAAAAAAGTGACGCTCCCCATGCATATAGGAATATTGACATCACATCAAAAACAACAAACATGAGAATATAAGAATAATATTGCATCATAAAGTGAGATCGGCCCTCACCGGATGGCATTTGACCACATTCCATAGGCAAGAACTTTACAGGATTATATCTCCGTCTTGGTGAAACTAGTTTTGACAGAAATAAGACGGGAACAGAAGCAAGTAACCCAAAGCCAAGCATGTACATGATAGGCGCAAACTGGGTAACGGTTTCTCCAGCCAAGGGTAAACTTGCTGTTTTCTGAATCATATAAAAATCTTGCTTCAGATTCATTTATCTAAAATTATCCTAAACAATTGTTTTGCAGTTGTCTGAGGATGTGTGAGTACCAATTTCATTAGCCTATTTGTAGTGAATTGAGCCTTGATGAAATCAAGGAAATCTTCTACTGTCATTTGTTCAATAATCTCGACTTCCCTGTCCCAAGAATCATCATTCATCTGTAGCCATCTTGATTGAACTTTAAGTGATGATCTTATTTTTGAACCAACACGGGCTTTCCAGAATTTTTCATACTCTTCTAGTGATTTCCTGGTACATCCTTTCGATAAAGAGTCAGCTCCCACTTCCCCGGCCACACGTCCAAATTCTATTGCAAATCTTATCCCCTCTAGGACTAGAGGGTTTGCCTGACCCGCAGAATCGCCAACCAGTATTAATCCGTCAAATATAGATGAGTTACGTGATCCTTCATTTGGTATGAATCCATAGTGAAGTTCAATTGGTTGAATATTTCCCAGCTCTTCTAATGGTTTGAATTTACCTTCTATTATGGAATTTAATTTCTTGATTGGGTCGGCCATAGACTCAGGTCGCCCGACTCCCGTTCCTATTCTCACGCGTTGTCTAGAAATTGGAAAAATCCAGGCATATCCTGCATCGGAGTACCTTTGTCCAACCATCAAAGTCCATGTTTCTGGATCAACATCATCGCAGTAACATTCGAATTCAGCTCCTATACCGTACTTTGTCCAATTTTGCACAAGTCCAGTTTTTCTGGCCACTATGCTATTAAAACCACTAGCGTCTATTACGAGCTTTGAATCAATGTCCATCTTACCTTTTGGGGTATTACAGACTATGCCGCTTATTTTGTTAGAATCATATTTAGCGGTATGAACTTCACTTCTAACAGACAATTCAGCTCCTGCCTTCACTGCAAGCGTTGCCAAATACTGGTAAGTAGATCGAACATCCAGAACACACGATTTTGGTGTCTTCCCTCTAAGAAGGATATCCTTTGACGGAGAGACTATTCTGAAATTTCTTATGGCATTGTAACATTTTTCAGGAATTTCAAGTCGTTTCATATCATCAATCCAGGATACGCCACTGGTTCTAATGTTCTGTGCAATAGAATCATCCTTTTCTAAGACTATAGTTTTAGCATTTTTTCTAGCTGCAGAATACGCAGCCGAAAGGCCGGCCGGTCCACCACCTACAACCACGATATCGTAATTAGTCATAAAATCACTGAGTGCTCAACTATTCAACTTTTAAATTCAATAGAAAGTTATATTAATTTTTATTTCAGACATTCTAGAACAAATTTGTCATCAATGTTTTTATTATGTAGGTTAGAAAAAATTATGGCATAGACAGACTTGACAAATGAGAAAAAATCTGATTTAGATGGTTTAACAGTAGGAACAGTAGCTCCGGATTTTTCATTTAGAAGTGGGACGCAGGAAATGAAATTATCTGATTTTAGGAAAAGAAAAGTAGTTGTGTACTTTTATCCACGGGATTTTACAACAGGATGTACAACTGAAGCTTCAGAATTTACAACCGACTACGATAAATTTAAGCAGGCAGGTATTGAGATAATTGGGGTAAGTCCTGATACTCAAGAGTCGCATGAGAAATTTAAGGAAAAAATGAAAATACCGTACCATTTGGCTTCTGACACAAACAATGCAATATCAAAAAAATATGGAACTTATGGATTGAAAAAATTCATGGGTAAGGAGTACATGGGTGTTAACAGAACTACATTTCTTGTAGATGAAAAAGGGATTATAGTAAAAATATTCAATAAAGTCAAGCCACAGGGTCATAGCAATCAAGTACTTGAGGCATTTGATTTCACAAATTAAGTTAATCAATACAAGTAAGACATTTCATCGTCAATTAATGACATTGATATGTCAAGATAGTCCAAGGTCTCTTTTAAAGTATCAAGAGTTTTTTTCTCTGTCTTTCCTTGTTGATAACCAATCAAAATAGTAGAAGTGGTCATCAAAACTTGCTCTGAATGTTTATTCCAATTTACTAAATATTTGTCATATTCCAAAGAAATATTTGTTTCAATTTTTATCATTAGTTTGTTCAGTTTCAAGAATAAGGCGATTATTATAATGCGCAACTTTTGCAAAATTGATTTTATCTGTTCTATATCAGGAATTGATGGAATTTCATGACATATCTTGTTTTGATAGTAATCGAGATTCTTTGCGATGCTAACAGATCTGGCTATCGAAGGAATCTGTGGTCTTATTTGTCTAACATTTAGCGCAGAGTTTTCAAACAAAGGATCCGATTGAAATATTGAAAATTGATCCGTAGTAATACCATCTTTACTAATAATTGGAAAACATTTTGAAGTTTCCACATAGTTTCTTACAATTAATCGGATAAGCTTTGACTGTGACATACGTTATAAGAGGAACTGATATTTAATAATATGATTCAAATAAGGTCATTTACCAGATGAAGATACTAATTCTTCAATGTGTTCGAGTATCTTTATGTGATGTTCTTCATCGACAATAATGCTTTTTAATAATGATTTAGTTTCAACATCATCAGCTAGCTCGACACATTTTACCAAAAGATCTTTTGATTCCTTTTCTTCATCTATAGATCTGATGATGCCCTGTTTTGTGAGATTAAAACTGCTACTTGCGCCTTCAATCGACGACATCAAAGTAGAAATATATTCAATGTGTCTCAAGCCATCGTCGAGTAATTTGTGCACATAATTCTTTATGATTCCATTATTCATTCGGCTCAACACTGTCATGTAATGATTCATTTCCTTAACCTCAGCTTCATGTTGCGATTTCAGTAAAGTGTAAAGCTCTTGCTTTCTTTTTAAGGAAGAATCTGTTTCCATTAGCATAACCTATAGAGTAATCGATAAATAATTTTCGTATTAATGATAGCTCTTCTTGAAATTATTTAAATAACATAAATTTGGAAATCAGTTACCTGTTGATAAATACTGAGCTATGTGATTGCAAGTGTCATGTTAAATATGGTCACAAATCGCTATGTGAAAAATGTATTGAAAAGCACAAGACATCGCCCTATTATAAAATATTAAAAAAATTTTCCTAAATGAATTATTCGAAATGCGGGAGATGGGATTTGAACCCACGAACCCCTAAGGGATAAGAGCCTCAGTCTTACGCCGTTGACCAAGCTGGGCGACTCCCGCATAGATTTAGCGGTTCAAAAATCACTAATTTGAATATTTGCTATGTGAGCTAGCTCCGTTGAAAAACGGAGGCTTCTTTTCTCATCATTGTGTTCCTCTCTACACTAGGAAAAGTTCTGGGCATGTCCACGGTTGCCCCTAGATTAGATGCTTGACCTAATCCCCGTTTAGCAATATTGTAAGCAGCATTTCTATCAGCGTTATCTTCACAGCAAGTCTGACATTGAAACAATCCTTGTATTTTTCTTGTGCCTTTTTGACAACAAATCTTGCAATATTGAGATGTCCATGCTTCTGAAACCTCAATCACTTTGATTC
>DASQWJ010000008.1:0-6713 GCA_035640315.1 Nitrososphaeraceae archaeon | reverse complement strand
TAGAAAACTCATCTTTCACGGAAAAATAAATGATGCATTGGAACCAGAGATGAAGCCTCAAGTTCATGTTATGGAAAACAACGTCAATAGAGTATTGGGTGGACAAACATTAGAGAAAGACTTTGATCCATCCATCGGTTGTTCCATAAAATGGAAAACAGATTCCTAACCGTATCTATACCTTATTCCTTTTTCACCTTTGGGATGTTTCCAAATTGTTCCTATGGAACAAGTTCCACATTCCACACATCCCTCATGTTGTAACACTACGTCATTTCCTTCCAGACTATAACATTTGGTGGGACAAAGTAAGATAAGTTTTCTCATAAACTCACTTCTCTTATCATTAACAATTATGTGTGATTCGCTGTCGTCATCAAATTGTAGATTTGCAATTCTGTCTGCTAAAGTTGGAATTGAGGGAACAAATGTAGGATTAATAGTATCACCCAATTTGTTCGCTAACCGTATTGGTATTTGTACATAAGTTTTTTCTGATTCTATGAGTGGTAAAACTCTATTGGATCCAAAGGAATTTGCTAATCGTACGGAAATTCCACGAAGGTATTTATTTTTAATCAATCGAAGGCCAAAGGATAAAGCGGGATCAATGGCTCCCATCGGTATATCTTTTACTGATTCAAGGAACAAGTTCAAATAGTTTTCATCTATCATGTTCATTTCTCCAGTGTAAGGACTTTCGTTAACCAGAGACTCATAATAATTTCCCAAGTAATTTGAGTCAAAATTATTGCTTTCGATGGAACGTGAAATGGCAATAGAGGCCCTAACTGCATCATCAATACCAACATTGAGACCTTCAATTTTCGGTCCAATAAAGATCCCACGTCCTGCCGCATCCCCGATGAAGAGAATGTTCTTAAAATGAGGTTTTTTCATCATGCATCTTTTACCATCCGGAATTAGCTTAGCACTATATTCTAGTTCTACATAATTATTGACAAACTGAACCCCAAATTTTTCATTGAGGTCATGTTTGATGCTTTCAATTTTTGACTTGACTTCATCTAAATTTTTGAATTTACCAGATTCTATTAATTTCGTATTGTTGTTGGAAAAATATTTGTCCCTTAATTCGTTGTATGTTTTTATCAATTTGCTAACTCCAAGATGAACTTTGAGTTGATCTTCTTTTGAGAGACCTTCATTGCCATTTCTCAAAGTGACTTCATCTTTGATATATTCACTAATTAGTGGATTTTTGATTAATTCATCAATCAATTGTGTGGGGGTTACTGGATTTGAGAGAAGTGAATTATAATGATATACTGCCCCGAGTGATAAAGTCTCGCGGTTTGTATACAGAAAGCCACCGCCAATATGATTTAGTGTAATATCGCCTGCAAAAAGATGTGCAGAACCTTCTGAGGATTCAAGACGAAATCTCTCCTCAATAATCTTCTCGGGAAGTTTAATTATTACTTTAACACCAAAATATACTTCCTCGGGTCTGAATTTGCCACGAGCTGATGTTATTTGAGCTACCTCTGAATTTATCCCATCTGCAGCTATTATTGATTTTACTTCGAATTCTTCTAATTCATTAGTCCTGACAATTGTCTTGTTGTCTATCCATTCTATGTCTGAAACATGTACTCCTGTGATAATTCCTCCTCCATGTTTCTCTGCAGATTCTGAAGCCAATTCTGCAAACCAGGGAGTCAATTTATTTAGTAAAACCGAATATGCAAAATTCGTCTTGTATTCATGAAGTCGGGTCATATCAATGGTTAATATTTTGTTCTTAGACGTGGCATGCAGAAGATATTTCTTTATCGATCTCTCTACTGGTGCATTAGTTGAAAAATCTGAACCAAAAACATCTTCAACATTATAGATCCTTCCTTGAGGATCTTTTTTAGAATACAAGATCCCCCCAGATACATTCTTGGTTCCTATTCCATTTCCCGCTTCAATCAATATAGCAGTTTTATTGAGATCTGATAATTTTTTTAATGCAGATAAACCAGCTGAGCCGCCACCTATTATAGCAACATCAAATTGTTCCATGTTAGTTACTCCTCATAGAAATCGTATTGATTTGCTTTCTAAGTTGCTCGATGAGTACTGGAACTACTTCTTCCAGTCTTCCCTTGATAAAAATATCCGATTCATCTATTATCGGTGAGTTTTCATCAGTATTAATGCATATCACCACTTCTGATTCCTTCATGCCTGCAATATGTTGAACCGCCCCACTCAACCCTATTGCAACATACAGGCGTGGCGCAACTTTGCTGCCACTAGTACCTATAACTCTCTCCGGTATCATGTATTTTGAATCTAAATTTTGACTCAATTGATAAGGCTTCTTCGACAATGGTAAAGTTATGCCTATTTCAGCTCCGAGTGTTTGCGCTAATTCTTCTATCATCTTGATATTGTTCTCCGGACTATCTCTAATTCCGCGTCCAAAGCTAACTATTATTTTACTAATGTCATAATCAATTGTTTTTTTAACCACTCTTCTATTCAATATTTTTATTTTTGAATCTAGGTATCTTTCAGGGGAATATTCTATTACTGTTCCTTTCCTTGAATTGTCTCTTTCAATCGGCTTGAACGCACCAGGGATAATACTGCACCCTTGTGGATGATATTCTCTGAGAATTTCAGGGTTCTTGTTATCAAGACAGAGTATTGTCGTCCACAGGAATCCAGAAAAGTCAGGACGATACATTTCCAAAATTTTTTCGTACCTAATTGTCTTACCTTTTGTTTTATGTTCATGCCTGATGTCAAGGTCGCTAATGACAAGCTTATTGATATCTGAGGCTAAACCTGATTCTAATTCAGCAAGTACGGTTGAGGACAAGTGTCTACCAATATTATCCGCCGCGAAAAACATGTATCTTGGTCTTGCAAATGTGTTCTGATATTCTGGGGATATTTCCTTAATTAATTGCGTGTCTTTTGCAATCTGGGCTATTAGTCTTGTATCGATATCATTTCTAGGATACTTTAATTCTTCATGATTAGCATAAATCACACAATCTGCTCCAAAAGTTACTAACTCGTCACATAGATTTCTAACATTGCTACCAAGAACTACCGCAACAACTTTCTCTGTTGAATCATACCTTTGATTAAAATTATCCATCAGCCTTCTAGCTTCACCCAACATCTCCAAGCTGACTGGCACTACTAGCCCCTCAAAATGCTCAATTATGACATAGATGTGCCTATATTTTTCATCGATTTTTGGATTGCCGTTTTCCATAATTGAGTTAGACATTTTCATTTACCTTTAGATATTTGAATCATTTTTTGTGAAATTGGAATTAGATTATCCTTGATTGATGGATCCACAATTTCCGCCTTGCGGTTCGCTTTTGCGCGGGGTATTTTTTCTACTCTGTACACAATAGTAGGAGAACCTGGAAGTCCTACCAGTTTTGGATCCAGCTCTAATTTCTTCCCATCAAATATTTTTAAATATTGTCCGCTATCTTCAGAATGTTTTCTAGCTTCTTTGCCAAAATTATTAGCTGTTAATCTTTGTGATACGCTATTGAAGTTTAATTTATACGAAGGATCAATGGTTATAAAAACAGGCAATGGAGACTCAATTTCTTCAATGATGGTATCCATCCCTTGAAGAGAAATCATTCTTTTCGCAAATACCACTTTTCTCCCTAGGTCAATTTCAAAATCTATTACATTCCCAAGAAAAGTATACCCCAACTTCCATGCTGTCTGTGGGCCTGTTTGACCAGTTTCACCATCAGATGCTCTATGTCCTGAAAAAACAATATCAATCTTATTTCCTTCGAACATTTTTTCAATTCCATTCTTTAGTACTTCAGCTGTAGCAAGCGTGTCTGCACCTGCGAACATCCTATCGCTGTACAAGTTGAGTTCTTCAGCGTCGCTCAATATTTGGGCTTGCTTCAGAGCGGTTTCTGCGATGGGCGGTCCCATAGTGCCAATGGAAACATGAGCGCCGTATCGTACCTTGCAGTAAAAAGCTGCATTGCATGCAACTGCGCTATGTGGGCCTAGAATATTTTTCGTCTCGGCTCTGTTTAGAGTACCATCAGAATTGTAACTAACATTCCCTTCTGAAAAATCAGGTTCTAGTTTAATGATAACAGCAACGTTTAACAAATCTTGCTTGATTACAGGTCATCTTAATATAATTCTTGATTTTCTGGCCATGTAATTGTCTTATCCACAGAATATCGTGTAATATGTCTCCGTTACTCAAATATGAATCCAAAACAACATTTTTTCTTGTCATATCCACGCGCTACCTTTAATTATCATATTTAGTATTTGAAACCATGGTAGATCTTGTTTATGGACGCGGTATAACTGATTTGATGCGTGAATTTCCATTATATATGACCTTTTTTAGAAATATTATTGATATCAAATTATTTCATAAGAAAAAGGCACTATACGGTTCTGCGGATATAATAAACGTCTGCAACCTTCATTGTACACATTGTTATTGGTGGCTTAATCGAGAAGATGAAAACGACGAGCTGAGTGCTGAGGAATGGCGATCGATCATTAGGAATACTTTTAAAAAACATCGTCTTTTTGGTGTTACCCTCGTAGGAGGTGAGCCTACCATGCGTCCTGACGTAATCGACGTGTTTTGTCAAGAGATGCCAGGTAGGGTCTGTATAGTAACAAACGGCACTTTTCCATTAAAAAGATTTGATGATTTATATTTTTACTGGGTATCACTTGATGGGACGGAAAAAGTTCATGATAGTATAAGGGGTCAGGGTTCCTACACCAAGACACGTAATACTATCATGGAATACATATCAGGACCGCCTCGAAAAGGGAAACCAGCTTGGAAAGATATTTGGATAACTATGACGATAAACTCACTGAACTACCATACAGTTACGGATCTAGTTGATGAATGGAAGGATAAGATCAACAAGATTGGATTTCAATTTCATACTCCCTTTATGAAGAATGATCCATTATGGTTACCGTTTGGAGAAACGAGAAATGAAGTAGTTGATGAAATAATTGCAATTCGAAAAAAATATCCAAACTACGTAGTTAACACAGAAAAACAAATATCTTTAATGAAAGGAAATTGGGGCGGCAATGGAACCATTCCAGTGCAATGTCCATCTTGGGCAATACTTTCTTTAGACCACAAAGGGAGGACCAAACAACCTTGTTGTATAGGAAGTTCTGATACAAAGGGACTGAAACCGATATGTGAACAATGTGGACTTGGATGTTACTCCGTGCTTGTTGCACAGGGTATTAAGGGTTTTTGAAGATCATTCTGTACCTATATACGATCTATTTTTTTTTGTTTAACTTAAAATTAGTACCGGTCTCATCTTTCTATCAAAAAATAAAACTACCACGTTGTGTTATTAGTTTAAATTAGTTTGGTTTTATGAACAATTAACGGTTGCCATTGGTTAGAGTATCTAGGAGAATTCTTCGCTTTAATTTATCGCACGACTATAAAGATGGTCGTGATTCAATTGACATAAACAAGTTTGTCTATGGTAGAAAAATTAAGTATAGTTGCGAAAAATGCAACACATCATTTACAACATGGAAAGCATTGCATGAACACAAAGTTGAAAATCATTCATACTAATGCAATTTTGTGGGCTACTTTGTAAGAATTTTCGTTGCGGCAGTATTCGCAACTGAAGATTCAATTTCCTTTAGTCTGTCAAGGAATCCTTCATTATTACGAATTTCTTCATAAGAAGAGTCGGAACGAAGTTTGTCCAAAATTGCAATAATATCCTCATTGGTTACTCCATGCTTCTTGTCGTATTCAATATATCGTAGAATCTTTACAATACCTCCGTATTTGTAGTGCATCTTTTTCTGATACCTTGTTGCGTCTGGAGATAGACCCTTGACATGCTTAATAACAGTGTTTTCCATGTGTTTAATATGCCAATCTTTCATGGGAAAATTATTTCGAGTCAAAAGAATCAATAATATTTGTATGTAGGGTTATATAATATATTATTATTTTCTTGGTCAAAAACTCGATAAAATTAGAAAAGAATTGATTCCAGAGGCACATTAACGGTTAATTTGAATTAGAATAAATTTGATTTTCTAAATTCTTGTTTTGATATTTTTACTAATGTAGATAACGTTAAGAATCAATCAAAAGTAGTACAGCGTGTTTGCCAATGTTTTTGTATCATATCGCATTTTTTGTTAAGCTCGGACTCTGATAATTCTCAAGACTATTGTGGAAAATTAACAAGTGTTTTTTCTATTTTAGTCACAAAAATATTCTGAATTTACTTTGATCACACGTACTTTAATATTTATCAAAGTTCAACTAATTATGGAATATTGGGTACTACGGGGCACTTGATTGCAACTAGATTTTTTTCTTCCAAGAATGCATCAAGCTATGACAAGATTGTTAGATTAACAACATTTTCTCGAGATTCCTCATGGAAAAAGGAAATGATGCGATTCATGGATGGCAAAAATGAACAAGTCCTTGATTTGGCATGTGGTACGGGTATTCTATCTTCATTTATTCATAATGGATCTGCCAATGCCAAGATATTTGGTGCGGACTTGACGTATGAATATCTTAAATTGGCCAAAAATAGGCAATCTTACACACTCCTGACAAATTCTCTAGCCGAATTTCTTCCATACAAAGACGAAAGCTTTGACGTTATACTTTCATCTTACCTTGTCAAATATGCAGAGTTATCCAC
>DASQWJ010000007.1:0-32842 GCA_035640315.1 Nitrososphaeraceae archaeon | reverse complement strand
ACCACTGGCATCCGACAGACAATTCTGGAAATTTTCGTAGTTTGTGCTGGTTGAGGCTGAGGTTGATTCTTCTTCTCCTTCGGTTTGTGCAAATACATTATGTGCCAATGCGGCTGACGACAAAAAGATGATAGATGCCACAAGAAAAATGACAGCACTTGACATTTCCTTATTCAAATTCATATGTCGATATCCTCTAAAAGATAATACAATTAACTGTTGGCACAATATTTTATAGCTAAATCTTCATATATTTTATTCAATAATCATCTATCAAATTGACTCATCGCCTGAGTGAAAGTAAGATTTCAAAAAATTTCTGAGACTATTTATTGAAATTATCCAATAATCGCTAATTTGCACCAACTTGTTGTAAGTAAAATTGCTCCTTATCGGTCTTTTCCGGTCTTATTCCTTCCAGCTCCATCAAATTTTGTAAAATTCCCTTTCCTTTATTTATCTTGCCATCTGGCATCCTTACTGTACCGTTTATGAACGCGCTACTACCGCAAACAGGGTTGAATGATGTTTCAATATCGTTACCATATTTAGATAAGGTTCTTTCTGGAGAACCATCGGGATTTAAGAAGAATCTTCCTTTCCTAAAATTAACCCTCGAAATCTTGGACGTAGGAATCTCTTGTTCTCTGGTGAATGTAAACACCACCTTCAAATTGTCAAGTTTTTTTGCCGCATCTATTAACCAATTATAGTAGATCACATTCAGAGATTCAACAGGATGATGATCGGTATTACTGGTTTCGCCGTTCTCAGTTTCTATGGACAATTTAGTGTTACTATAAAATAGTACAAGATTCTGTCCAGAATCCTTCTTATCCTCCATATATTGAATCAGGCATCTTGCAGATTGTGCTCCATTTGCTCCAGACCAGTATGCTACGTTCTTCTCAATTCCTGAATCTACTTTCGACAAGAAATGCTCCTTAGCTGGATTTAGTCTTAACTTGATCTTATCTCCTATCTTTACCTGCTTGTTAAAATAAGCGGCAAAGGCATCAGATTTTTTTGTAACAGGATTGATGTAACCATATGGCTTTTCTTCCTTGATTGTTAGATCGATGTAGTCTCTCGTCGGTGACGATGCAATTGAATACGCTCGACTAACGACACTCTCCTCAAAACCTCCTGAAGCTATAGGTCTCTTGAGCATAGTACTCAAAGTTACAAATTGGCCTAAACCAAAATTGAATCTCTGTGAGACAGAATTTGGCTTTAAACAGTAAGTATAGGTATCGTGTGTTTCCCTGACCTTGTCAGTAATCTGCCATTCATATTCACCGGGCGATTTTCTTTCAGAATGTTTCTCAGACAATATATATCAGAAGGGTAAGCAAGATTATCATATAAAAAACATTATTTCTCTCATTTTTATCCTCATTCTGATGTGGAATCAGATTAAAACTAATATCTCAAATTGACTTGATACCATAATATCATACGATAGAGAATTTGATAAGCAACCAGGAATTTTAAAAACGGATAATACATAAAACTCAAGTTCAGAGAATTTTCATAAATGACAGTCAGTTCCTTTTATAGTATGTTGGCCTTATTCGATTAAATGACTTTAATTAAACTGAATGCATGTAGGACAACGTGTTTTTTAATACTAAGTTTGAGCTTTGTCTTAGTAACAACACAAGGAATTTCGAATAATTTCCCAATTTCATCTGCTGAAGCATCTCAACCTGTGGTGAATAAAGAACCCAAAATAATAGTAATACAAGATAACTCCAAAGATCAAGATTCCAAAGATACGAAAAGTACCGATGATTCAATTGGTAATAGTATTGAAGGTAATTCTATAAGTAACGAAACAAGTGGCGGCCTTACAACCGGAGGATCAGTAGAAGGCGACAGTAATCAAACACAGGCCGATATGACCGCAAATGAAGAATCTCGATTAAATACTAACGAGACAGCACAAACTGAAAGTCAGGCTAATCAGAATGTAAGTCAAACAACCAATCAAAATGTAAATGTAAATCAGACGAATAACCAGAATGTAAATGTGGTAAATCAGCAAAAATTGGAATTAATAATTTCTGAAGAAGAAGATGAAGCACCAATTTCTGTCGAGGAACAAACTAGAGTAGAATCTCAAGACAAGATTGTTGTATCTGAACATAGAGGAATAACAGGACCGGAATGTAGATCAGGTAATGTTCTTGCTGGGGCATCAAATGCTGAAGAGCTTAGGGTCTTGGCCGACTGTCAGGACGCAACTGGCACGGTAATGCATACCAAAAAAATGGATGATGGGGATTACAAATTTTTCCTCAACGTAGATGATCCATTCAAGTTTCTGGTAAATGAAAAGAATAATGACAAGACAGAAGGATTCTTGGTTGTAGAAATAGTACCTCCCGATCAAGACTCAGTGGGTGCACTTCCAAAGGACGGTGACAACGTACACATATGGGGAGCATGGGTAACGGATAAACCGAAGGGATGGCATGAAATACATCCGAACTGGAAAGTAGCACAAGAATAAGGAATGAATTAACCAACCGTCATTTTACTATTTTTTAGTACAAAAGAGTTATACTTGTTTCATCGAACCGAACAATTCATGCCAGGATATTGTTTGAAATAATATTCTAGCCTCATATTTTTATTGAACTAGTTACAAATATTCATGAATGTCTTACAATCTCATCTACGAGCTGGTTTCCGATATACTGGATATTGACGATATTATGTTATCAGTAAATAGTGGGAGCGGGATTTGTGAAGTTAGAATTGAGCGAGGATTACCTGTACGTATAAAAGACAAATGGATGACTATAGGTAATGAGGATAAGTCCTGGCATATCCATCTGAATCTTGAAAATGTGAAAACAGCAAAGTTTGTAACAGAAATTAGAGAAAGCGGAATGAATGGGTATAGCGTCAGATTCTTTGATTCAAACGGCAACATTGCAATCCGAGCAAATTTTGTCAAGATGTACGATGATAATGGTAACTTGAGTGCGGCAAAGTTCGACAGGTATAATGAATTATTTACAAAATATGGAAAGAAGCAAATCATTTCATTTAGTGATTAAGCAAATAAGTTCCAATCTACTCCAAAACGAACTAATACAAAGTGCAAAAAGTAAAGATACATTTTTTTAGAGGATACTCGAAAAAATAATGTTTGCAGTTTAGGAAACCTCAGACATGTACTTTGTGCAATAGAGATCTTAAGTTTAGATATAAACCAGAAAAATCTTGGAATATGACAGGTTATCTTTGTAGTGACTGTCATTTGAAAACTTCCAAGGAATTTTTTATTAAACAGCAAGAAGAGGAACAGCAATTAACCAAAAAGCAAAACCAATGTTTCATATGTCATAAAATTGTAGATCAAGAGAAAAAAAAGAAAGCAAGATGGCAGTGGGGTCTAGAAAATGACGTTTTTCTGTGTGAAAAATGCTATGACCAAAAAGAACAAGATTATCAAACAAAAGTAAATTTTTGTGTGAAATGTGGAAAAAAAATTGGCTTCATAAGGTATAATCCAAAACCTCAATGGAAAATTGATGGACAGTTATGTAGAAAATGCTGGGATACGATAAACGGTTCTCAAAACTAACTAAGGCAATGTTGCCCTCGATTTAAGCATGAACAGTTTTTTTACTATGGTTTTTATGCTACTGAAATCATGAATAGGATATTGAAGCGAAAGGTCAGGAAATCAAATTCCAAGGGATTTAAAAAGAAATCTCTAATGTGGGCAGTGGTATTTGGTGTGGTATTAATTGGTGGTTCGGTTACTGCATTTTTGACTATAGGACATAACACTGCCCCACAAAATAAAGAACAGCCTGAACAGCTTATGAATACGCTGCTTCAACCAATAGTTCAAAATGCATCTGCGTTGGGCACATCTAAGTCGAATATTACCTTATTGGAATTTGGCGATTATCAGTGTCAATATTGCGCAAGGTTTCATAGAGATACAAAAGATCTAATTGTCAATAATTTTGTTAATACAGGAATGATTAACTTTTTGTTTAAAGATTTCGTCATAAATGACAGGCCAACAGACAGGCTATCGACTCTTGCAGCCATCGGATCTTATTGTGCTGCAGAACAGGGAAAATATTGGCAATATCATGATGAGGTATATAGAAATTCAAAAGGTGAGAATACTGATTGGGTATCAAAAAATAGTTTAACTCAATTTGCAGTATACGCAGGTGTTACTGATACAGACAAATTTTCGGCATGTCTTGATTCGAAAAAATATGAAAGTTTAGTAACCACAAATGATAATTTGGCACGTAGTATAGGATTAACAAGTACCCCCACATTCATCCTTATCGTTGAGGGAAAACCCCCATTAAAAATTGTAGGAGCTCAACCTTACTCTGTTTTTGAAGGTGCCATAAAACAAGCTCTAATGGAGATTCCTAGTTAGGTATCAGTGAACAAACAATTCATCTTTATTGAATAAAAGATTACTCGAAATTGTGATCACAATTAATTAGCTATAATCTCGCAATCGAAACCATTTATATTTCCATTATGACAATAACAATCAAAATCTGTGTGGCATGGTGATCCAATTACTTGAATTTTATTATGGATAACATTTCTCTTATGGTAGCGACGAATCTAAAGGTCTTTTAAAATGGATAATACCTCAAATTCAAAAAAAGAAATCAACTTTAATACGAAGGATGTCCTGAGTATAATTTTATTCCTAGTTGCTTTTCTAATTATTTGGCAAATTGTTTTCTCGCTAGAAGTATGGCCACGCGTTTCCCTACCATCTCCGGCAATGGTGGCAGAGTCATTTGCTGACCTTGTTTCTCAAAATACACTGATGGAGGGAATTGCAATTACACTCTGGCGTTTATTCATTGGATTTGTAATATCTGTGGTAATCGGTGGATGCGTTGGACTCATTATGGTTAGATTCAGACAATTCGGAAAAACAATGAGTTCATTTGCTTTGGGACTTCAATCTTTCCCAAGTATTGCATGGGTACCTTTTGCGATTCTTTTGATTGGATTTAATGATTTTGGAATACTTTTCGTTATTGTGATGAATTCCGTATTCTCAGTAATGAATTCAACTTATGGTGCCATTAGAAATATACCGCCAATATATCTTCATGCTGCACGTAACATGGGAGCTGGCGGTTTCCTGCTATTTAGACATGTCATGGTTCCTGCTTCGGCGCCCTCTTTAATAATGGGTTTAAGACAAACTTGGTCTTTTGCTTGGCACGCATTAGTTGGTGCAGAAATGCTGATAACAACTGGAGTAGGACTGGGTTATATTCTAGCAATAGGACGAGAGTTTTCTAACATGAGCCAAATAATTGCAACTATGATAGTAATATTTGCTGTTGGATTGATATTTGATAGATTTGTTTTTTCAAAAGTCGAAGAAAAGGTACGCGAAAAGTGGGGCTTATCCTCATAATAATAAAATGCAACACAATATTCATCCTTTCAAATAGTAACGTATAAAATTCCGATCTAGTTCCCTTTTTCCAACACATTAGATTCCTTTGCTGTATTAATTGAAATATGAAAAGATAATTTGTAGATTGTAAAATCTAAATAAAACCTATAATATTTATCTAATTTCTGTATTTGTAGTTTTTCTATACAACTGTTTCCCTTTAGGGAAAATTTCTCTTTTTAAGAAATAATTTTCAATTGATATTTTTCCTGGACCTAAAATAACTAATGTAAAGCAAATAGATATCAGAAGCAATTCAAATTCATATCCACCAATAAATCCTTTAGATAATTTGGCAGTTATTATTGCCCCAATCATTTCTATAATAAATAGTGAGGAAGCAACTCTAGTTACTATCCCAAATAAGATAGCTAAACCACCTATCGTCTCAAGGAGCGCAATTGGAATGAACAGTTCAGGAGGCAAATTAATTGATTGAAAAAACCCATATCCTCCTGATATATCATAAAATTTTGGTATACCGTGCGAGATAAATACGATACCAGCCATAATTCTGATAGGCAATAAACCGTAGCTAAAAATTGAATTCATTTTCCACATACCATATGCACTATTGAATTTATAAATCAATAAGCCTATCCTAGAGCCTAAATTCAAGAATTTGAATCATTATCACGAACATACAACGATTATTCATATTAATTTCTACTATGACTAAAAATATCAATAATATTATTGCTGTTAATTGGTAATATCTTAATTTGTCTTGGTATTTGGATGATGCACTTACTCAATATTTTTATAAATCGAACGAAAAGATGTAATTCATCAGGATTTTATTGATTATTTTGTTATTTTATGTGGTTTTATTTTGCCAAAAATTTCAAGAAAAATTTAAATAAAGTAGCATTCCTTCATATTAAAATGGCTACATTATTTGTTTTGTCATTAGCAATCACCTTTGCTCTTGGAATGTTACTAGTACCAGCAATTGGTACTGTTGTGTTTGCTGAAAACATGACAGGAATGACCGGTAACATGACTAGCATGGGAGATAACATGACAGGAATGACCGGTAACATGACTGGTAACATGACAGGAATGACCGGTAATATGACTGGATAAATAGGTTATCTATTACCTATTAAGTCGACATACGGCAACAAATGATAATAGAAATCCTGAAACTAGAATCCTCCCTATTTCTTTTTATGAATATTTCAATGGTACAATATGGTTTGATATCACTTTGTGCTTCTCATTCATAAAATACTACTGACAAATTCTTCTATTGCTGAGTGAATCTACCATCAATTCGATACCTATGAGTTAATTCACAACTTTTCTTAATCTTTATATAATTAGCAAAAACTGCAAATAGCAAAACAACAGTAGAGATTTCTCTTATTATGGTTTGATTTGCTGCGAAAAATTCTGATACCGCAAATCCTAGAGCTCCAAAAGTTGAAGCAACTGTAAATGCAAAAGTTGAACAGCTGACACATATACTGGAAATTAAGCTAATTGTTGTGCCGGACAATGCAGATTTGCTTATTTTCAATTTCAAGTTTCTCACGATGTGAAGACTAAAGTTTACCAAAATACCAACCAGAATTGCATTTATGCAAGACAACAAAAACATTCCAACCACATCACTTGGTACATAGAACGCCAAAAAGGGTGAAAAAAACAAAATATTATCAAACGTGTTTGTTACTATCCAAAAAAACGTGCCCGCAATAGATGCTATAGCGATGTGTATTGGATTTGAAAAAGCTGTTCTAAAAAATGGGTTCGTAGAGCTAAATAATTTCATTTTTCCTTACTATTCTTTTTTTGATTTGACAAATAAAAAGTATTAGAATTTTCTAAGACCAAAATATTGTTGAGTTATCTCGATTCATTGCAGGAAATTTTTTCAAGATTGTTTAAATAGCTCATAAAATGTAATTAGGGGGACCTAACAAATGAAAAAAATCAATGTGAATGTACGATGGACCATATTGATAGCTGCCATTTTGGCGCCAGCATTATATTCTGATCTTAGGTATGGGTTTGGACAAAATGAGACAGCTCAAGGTGACGAAGAATCGAACAAATTTGTCAACTATTTAGAAACTGCCAGAAACCTACTGAATCTAACATCAGTTGAGTATAAGAACGGCAACTTTACGGGAGCCGAAGAGCTAGCAGATGCGGCGTATCTGGATAATTTCGAACATGTAGAAGAGGTACTGGAAGAAAAAGGATCACATAGTTTCATGGAGAATCTTGAACACATGATGCGAGAAGACTTACGTCAGTTGATCAAAGACAAAGCTGGTCAATCGGATCTGGATATGCATATTAATGCTACAGATGCCAAGCTAGCTGAAGCAATTGATCTGGTAAATGGCTCCGAATAAAAAAGTAACAATATTGAATCAAAATCAATATTCTACTTAATTTTTTCTCTTAAATCAATCAAATTGCAAATAGGATAGCACCATAGATATTTAAAGTTGTCAAATTGATACTCCAAATAGAAATTCAATAACATGATTCCAATACTGTGAGCATGAATATCGATGGAATTCAATAAATTGTTAAATCCCACTTCAATTCTATAGATATTCTTTTAAAGATCTAAGAGAAATATCATTTTATGACGATTGACGCCGCTTGGGGGTGGATGGAGTGATTGATTATGTTGGAGTAATCGTTCTTAGATTATTATCTTTCTCCTCAAAGTGGATCGAAGAGTATGTTATAAACAATGTCTTGGAATTTGTAAAAAGTTTCGAACATGTTCTTATGGTTCTCACTGTAGTAGCATTTTTCCTGATAATAATATACATGACAATGAAGCAGCTAAAGAAACTTCCAAAATACTACGTTATCGAAATCGAGGATGTATACGGTAATAGAGCAGCTGTTGATGGATTAAGAACCAATTTTACTACATTTACTGCCGCGAAAAGCTACGCTCAATTTTATACTAATATGTATGGACAGCAATACAAGTTCAGAATTGTTGGACGTAATAGACTATTGAATTATTCTCATCATTAGTTCTTTCATATTATTCATTATCTAGACTAAATGGTATTTTGATATGGACAATCATTATTTGCGATTTTTACTATTTAATCTCATTTAGCCAGATTTTCAAACAGTTCATACATATATGATATTCACGTGGGTCCGTTCCAGACGGAGAATAAAATGATTTGTACTTTTCAGCCTCTTTTCTGCAAAAATCGCAGTCCATAATAAATAAACGTCATCATTGCATTTATGTCTGATCCAATGAATCCCAATTTGACTCTAGATACACAAGAGAATTCAGTCATCGTGCCCTTGAACGCGATAGTGGAAGTTCAAATTTGATCCACTTATGTAGAAATGCTTGATTTTTTTCCATCATCTTGATGGTAACTATCTTTTCAAAGTTTGATCCAATTGAGATGTTGTATCAAAATTTATGAAAATCAAAAAGTAGACCAACTTACAACAAAATCTTCATATTGGTATTGCTTTCCTATTACTTTCATGCAATTTTTTCCTTCAAGGAGTATCAATTAAAGGGGTTTTGCATTTGTCATTGAATATCAGAAAAATATTAGTTACAATTGATGGTTCAGAAAATTCCATGAAAGCTGCCGAATATGCAGTTAGTTTCGCCAAAAAATATGATGCCGAATTAACAATATTATATGTATTGTATTCGGAATTGGGATTTGCTTATTCAAATTTAGTAGGTGTTACAACCCCAAAAGCCATAGAGGATGTACTGGAGACTCAAAAGAAAGATGTACAAAAATGGTTTGATGAAATAAGAAACAAACTTGTGAACACCAAGATTCCTGTGACAGACAAGATCATCGTATCGGTGTCATCAATAGTTGGTGAAATAGTAGGATTTGCAGATAAGGAGAAAATGGATCTGATTATATTGGGAACCAGGGGGAGAACTGGATTTAAGAGATTGTTACTCGGAAGTGTGGCAGAAGGTGTAGTTAATCATTCTTCGTGTCCTGTAATGGTAGTAAGGTAACTTGTTGCGATTTTCAAAGAAAAATATTATAGCGCAAAATATCTGATATTACAAACCAGACCAACTTTAAGGAGAGAAGCAAATTTTTTTAGTATTACAATTATCTAAAAATTTCCACTCTTTTTGATATAGAACAATATTAGAAAATAATGGTAACTAAAGCTCATAAGCGTGCATGATTATAATAGTATATTGCTAAAAAATAGTAAACAATTTATCAATTTGATAAATATGTGCCGAGAAGAAAAAGAAATTGGTAAGAGATGTCAGCTTTTGAAACATATTAATTATTTGGTACCATCAGAGCTTAGGGTGACAATTCCATCGATAATTAGTCACGATTGCATAGATCAGTTTCTAAGCACCATGGAAGAAAAAATATCTCCGCCCATTTACAAACTCACAATTTAAATTACAACAAGTTACAATTCGATTTTACTATCTCAATTGAAGTTAGCCTATTTTTTCTAAATCTGCGAAAATCATACATGAGAGAATAATTTTGTAATTATTCTCGATGTAATTCTAGCATGTGTTCTTTTAATTCTTCCTGGGTATTGAATGTCATTCCACATGCAGCACATTTTTCTTGATCATCTGATGACATGATATACACTATTCAATATAGAATATAACGATTTCAGTCTAGAGCATAAAACGATTTGAGTTAACAGCACTATTTCATATGAAATATTTTTTGCGGTTTTATCTTTAATATGACTCTCTGTTCGCCTCTTGAACTTCTTGGATACTTGTCCCTGTTGATATATTTTCGTGCCAGTTTATCAATATGTTTTTCTGCCAAATCTCCATTAATTTGCTCAATCACCTTACCTCTGACAGTAACCATATCATATTGATTATCTTGACTAAAATTGATAATGCAATTCTAGGATCTCTCAAAATATTTTCTTGTTTTATTCTACCTACTGCAGTATTGATTAGTATGTTATCATCTTCAATATCAACCCATGTAGCTATAACATGTGGAGAACCATCTTTCATTAACGAAGACAGAAAAGCAAAATTCTTTCTTTCAAAAACTTTCTTAATATGAGGATCACTTAATTTCACGCTTAATAGTTCGCTCATATTCAAAATATTAATATCATTTTTAATAACTGTTCCCAATGAAAATCTACCGATAGTAGTATTCTAAGACTCAAGATTTAAATGAAGGATGTTTTGTCAATGGGAAATAATTCGAAATTTTCTTATATTAAAATGAGGAATAATGTTTAGATTGAGACGTCAAAATAAACGAAATGAAGAAGGCAATATTGTATTGAAGGTACTTGCAGAAATTGAAGAAACGGCAAGATTCGATTCTCTTCCTTCAATAGGCCCTATCAAGGGAAATATTGTGGCAAGTGTAATAGCAGAACATAAACCAAAGAAGGTGCTAGAAATTGGAACATTGCATGGATATTCGGCAATTTTGATTGCTAATGCTATGTCAGATTACCTATGGGAAAACAAGAATTTTGATACTCTTACTAAGTATAGTGGACCTATTGTCATCAGTGTCGAAAAGGATGAAAAACTTGCTATCATATCTAGAAAGAATATTAAAAATTCAGGATTATCTAATCTAATTCAAGTAATAAATGGGGATGCAAAAAAAGTCATTCCAAACCTAGAAGTAAAATTTGGTATGATCTTCTTAGATGCTGCAAAGAACGAATATCTAAAATATCTTCAGCTTGTTGAAGAGTATGGTTTGCTTGAAAAGAGAGCGGTAATAGTTGCCGACAATGTAATATTGTTTGAGGATGAGATGAAAGATTATCTGGATTATGTAAGAGGCTCTGGTAAATATCTTAGTCACACTACACAGACAAGCATGGAGTTTACCAAGAATGTAAAAGATGCACTAGAGGTAAGTGTTAGACTTCAATAGTTATTCTTGGCAAGCCATTAATACAATAATACCCCATAATAAATTAGAATTTATGAGCACTGAGAAAAAGAAACCGTTTAAGCGCGACCATGCGTTAAACGATGCTACGAGTGGACAATTTGGAGAAGAACCCTCAGATATTCCAGAGGAGCATTCCGAAATGCAAAAAAATGAGGATGAACGAAAAAAATTGCCAGAAGATTTTCAAAAAATATGTAAAGATTATTCCAATATTATGTCCGTAGTGTGATATACTACGACAATTAAGATCGAGATTATTCTTTAAAGTAAATAATTCCGTTATTATGTTATATCAAAATTCTCTATATCTTGGATGAGAAAGGCTCACTTTTTATTGTCAAGGCATCATGATAACTTTTGAAAATAGCTGGAAGCATTCCGATTGGTTCACCGTCTACCGTAACAGTAACATCTCGCTCTTTTGGAAAGAATCTAACTTCAGAGGCTTGGTAATAGAGTATATCGTCTTCAAATTTATAAGTACTTCCACCCTTTAATTCGATTAGTTTATCAAGCATCTTAATACTTCCAGAATTTTTTAATATTATAATATCCAGCAAACCATCGGAAAACTTTGCTCTAGGCGCCGCTTTGAAACCTCCTCCAAGAAAGCGGCCATTTGCAACAATTCCCATAGTCATCTTAGATGAGATCTTCTTATGTCCATCAATTACAATATCACATTTGTTGCTATTGTATGCTGGCAGTGTTGCAACAATACTTGTCATGGTTGATACAAAACGACTTTTTATTTTTCTTCTTACTCTCTTAGATCTATCTATAATTTCAGCTCCAACACCAATTTCAGCAGCATTTAATATTATTCTGTTATGGGTTAAAGACGAATCTTTGTCCGTTATAATAGCCAATATTGCATCCATCTTACGCCTTTTCATCTGTTTAATACGTTTCAATGCTTGGACTCCTTGATGTTTTAGACCAAGAGACCTTGCTAATACATTGCGACTTCCTGACGGGATAATATATATAACGCCATTCGAGTTTGCTAATTTAAGTCTGTTATCGAAAATAAATTTTTCAAGATTACCGGAATTTCTGTTTTGTGATTGAATAATAAAGAATCCATTTGCAATTTCATTAATTGTACCATCTCCCCCAATGGCAACAATGTTTTCATAACCTTTACGTAGTAACTTACGTGTAACATGTATACCATCATTGGTTTTCTTTGTAAAAATAATTCTATGGTTGGTTGGTAGAAATTCCTTAACTTTACTATAAGTCAAGATCCAATTTTTTCCTGTGTTTCCTCCTTGGGAATTTGGATTCAGAAGTAATATCATTTCATTGGTGTTAATTTTGTTCAATTCCTTTGCTAAATTTTTATTTTTTGAAAGGTTGTCTTTAGAAGTTCTCAAAATGCTTTTCTACCTAATTTCCTATACTCAATAACATTTGAAAATATTCATATCAATATATACGCTCTAACGAAATAGTATCTCGATACTTCATTCAAAATCATTCGTTAAAATGAATTCTGTCAACAAAAAACAAAGAGATTATTTGTTTGTTCCTATGCCTTGTTTGACCTCTTCGCTAATATTGCTCACGACATCTGCCGCACCACCTAATATTTTTTTGCCGACTTCTCCGCTTTTGTTTAGAAGATTTTCTAATGTATCATTTTTTGCTAATTCAGAAGCAGTCTGGTTCGTACTTGAAGTTGCGTTTCCCATCATATTCATCCCTCCCGGTGTCATATTTTGAGCATGTCCTATTGGCACGTACATTAATACAAATGTCAGCATTAAGGCTATGGTTCCCATATAGAGTTCTTTCTTCATCAAAATTCGATGCGCAACATTGTTTTAATAGTTATTACAAGCAAGTTCAAAGTCTTGCTATCAGAAGGTAAAGTTACCATAGCTTGAACAAACCAATAAGATTGTTGTCTTTTGGAAATATAATTTCGTTTGCGAAGTGAGTTCAGGTAATACATCCCTAAGGGTTTTTCAGAAAGAAAACGTTAAGATTATTTGTATTATAATGTATAGTGATTAATTGTAATGGTCAATCACAAACATGAAAAGGGCACTGAAAATGTATTGATATTACAGGGAGGTGGATCCCTTGGCGCTTTTGCATGTGGAGTATTCAAAGCATTTGCAAAGAGAAATGTAAAATTTGACATAATAGCAGGAACGTCAATAGGTGGTATTAATGGGGCAATAGCTGCAGGAAGTAGAACTAATAGACCTGAGAAGGATTTAGAAGATTTTTGGTTGGAGCTTGCGCAAGGAAGCTATAACATAATACCGGACATTTTCACTTTAGATTTTGATTACAAAAATTATAAGACCAGATTGAAGAGATCACCTGCTGCGTCTATAAACGCTGCGATTTTTGGAGTGCCTAATTTTTTCATTCCGAGGTGGTTTAATTTTAACACACCGAATTCAAATCTCTCACAACTAAAGGAGTATGTTCAGCCACCATGGAAATGGACTTACATATATGACAACTCAGCTGTGAGAAATACGATCGAAAAATATATTGATTTTAGTAAACTTTCACCAAAAGTGCATCAAAATGATCCAAATACTAGTAGTAGTAACAAGGACTCCAGTACTCGCCTTATAATTACTGCAGTTGATGTACTTACGGCGGAACCGCTTATCTTTGATAGTTATAAAAAACCAATTGAAATGAAACATCTACTTGCTACGATAGGTTATCCACAATATGGATTTCCATGGGTGGAAGTAAGCGATGGGACATTTGCTTGGGATGGGTCTCTGTTAAGTAATACACCAATACGAGAGGTAATGGTAGCGTCTCCAAGTAAAAACAAAAATATTTTCGTTGTGGAAAATTATCCAAAGAAAATAGAAAAGCTCCCAGCGAATATGAGCGAAGTTATGTCAAGGGCTAAAGATATCATGTTTAGTGACAAGACTCAAAGCCTTGAGAAAATGTCTAGACTCATAACAAGACAAGTAAATTTAATTGAGGCATTATACGACGTATTTCAGGAATCTGAAAAATCAAAAATTGACAAAGACAAGATTGAATATATTATTAAGGAACATACATCACTTGTTCAAAAACACGGCGCCAAAATTCTGAAATTAAACAGGATCACTAGAATCAATCCAGAAACTCCTTATTCTCTACAAAACGCTGACTTTTCTTTGGATACTATAAAAGAATTGATTAGACAAGGAGAGAGAAAGGCATTAGAGTATTTAAAGTAGCAACATTCCCAATGTAACAACGAATAGTGCACCATAAAAGCATATACTCGAGTTTCGTAATTTAACCACTCATAATGTCTGTTAATTTAGTATTTTTCTTTCCCAGTCATTACTATCTCGACCTTCAGGCAATTTAGTCCACTTATCATATGCATCATTATATTTTTTGGTCCAACTACTACAAGTATTATGATTATCTTTTGTGACAGTTGATTTACTTTTAGGATGGATATTTTCATCATCTATCTGAGATTCTTTAGAGCTTGAGATATCTGAAAGATAGTCTTTATCATGTCGATTTTCCAAATGTTGCTGTATAACAGGATTATCAGCGTCTCGCCAAATAACTAAGCCATCTGATGAGTATGACGCGATTGATAGAGTAGCCTTTATTAGGCGATCTGTAGGAGGTTCGTAATCAAGTTTGGAATAGTTGTATGTTATAGTTGGATATACTACATATCTTATGGGCTTGTTAAAAATTTCTGAGAATATTTGCAATTGCTTGTCTAGAGTAGAAACATTATAGTAACAACCGCTTGCCACTACTAAACCATCAATAAAATTCTTGTATTTGTTTACAACTAGTCCAGTTTTTGTACCTTCGAAATACACTGTGGGGTAAAATTTTACATTTTCGCTTTTGTGTTTGAGCTCAGCTGATAACTCCGTATCCTCCATGAAATCCACATTATTTTTAAACTTGGTATTAGATCTAGTGCTTATCCAGTTGAAATCGTCAATTGTAAAACCTTCAAATGATTTAGGATATTTCTTCTCAAGAGAATTGAAATATTTTATCCAGCCTTTCCAATTGTAGCTAGTATTAATGCCTCCCTCTGAAGGAGGCAATAGAATGATTATTATCTTTAGATTGGTTTTATTTGCATTATCTAACAATTCATCTGTAGTTTTAACAGCTGTGGTATCCTCAAAGTTATTCATTACATAATAGTACTCTTGATATCCCATTTTGAGCAAAAAGTCGATTGCTTTTTTCTGTTCTGCACCATTAAGATGCTGAAGCACATAACTGCTATTGATAGGAGTCCATAGTCCTACAGGGATGTTTCCAGCAAAGCCTTCTGGCGAAGTAACAAGATTCCGATTGTTATGATTATCAGTATCGGTCTCTGCATCTACTTGTAACAATATTTCCTGTACTTTTGTTACCTTTGAGAATAGATTATTCATTTCATGCAATGAAGCGAGTGAATTAAAAAATAAATCTTCATACGAAAGAAAGATTTCTGTCAACAAAAAACAAGAGACGCCAATACTTAAAAAAATAATTAATGAAACTTTCATACATAACAAACAGTTTATGGTTCTTTTAAATATATGTCAATACTATTCTTGTGAATCTAAATCCAATGGATTCTTCTATGGACAAGCAATTCCTCCTCAGTATTTAATCTCCAGCCACATATCTCACACATAAGAAGATTTGATATGTCTTCAATTTTTTTCGGAATCCCGACAGTGAGAATATTTTCTAATTGGATGATTTGATGTTTTGTTAGATTATGCGAATCCAAATAATTTCGCAGAATTTCCTTAATGGTCTTCAAACCATTCCTTTTACTATTTTCTTCTAATGATATGTTTAACTCATCAGTTTCACGTTCAGTATAGATAGTGGATACTACTTTCTGAGAAGCCAGATAGTTTTTTACAGCTTGAGCAAGCAATATGTCACCTGCAAAATTGATTACTATATGTTCCATATAGACCAGTTTTGTTTTATGTAGTATATCGTCTATTATGATCAATATATAGTATAGTTCAACATTTTGTTACCATATAACCGTCACAAAAAAAATTTGCATTGAAAATTTACTTTGACATTTGGGAGAAAGCAGCTTCCGCAGCCTTTTTCATTTCCTCTTCTGAAAGATCTTTTTTATGTGTCGCTATTGACCAGAGATGTCCAAATGGATCTTCGAGTCTACCATGACGATCTCCCCAGAATTGATCCTTAACAGGGTCTAGTGCTTTGGCGCCAGCAGAAATCGCCTTGTTGAAAACCGAATCTACATCATCTACATACACATACATTGAAACTGGACTTCCACCTATTGTTTTTGGAGAACGGCATTCCATCTCGGGGTAATCATCTGACAACATAAAGACAGAATCGCCTAAGTTCAATTCAGCATGAGCAACTCTACCATCTGGTCCTTTCATACGATATCTTTCTTCAACTCCAAAACCTTTTTTATAAAATTCTATTGCTTCATCCCCATTATTCACAATTAAGACAGGCGTAATCGAATGATAGTTTTTTGGAATTTTTTCTATTTCGTTCATGTATTGTTTAGTTTCTTATCGTATATATCATTATATAAATATTTAAATAATTAATTAAATATCTAATATTTATGGAATCAGCTTGGAAGGCACTCTCTGATTCTAGCAGACGCAAAATCCTGGTATTGCTAAAGGAAAAAGAAATGACTCCTAGTGAAATATCAAAACATTTTCAATTCACCATGCCCGCAGTATCTGTCCATTTGAGAATTCTTAGAAATTCGGACTTGATATTTGAAAAGAAGATCGGCAAGAATAGAATTTACTCATTGAACAAGGAAAAGGCGTTAGAAATGATGAATTTTTTTGCAGGAATGTGGGATTACAATCTAAAGAGTTTAAAGGAATTTTTAGAGAACCAAAAGGTTACAAAAACATGAGTAATGACTTTACTGTTATACATTGCAAGTTAGTAATAGACGTACCAATTGACAAGATGAATTAACCAACTGGTTTCCAGATATCGCCATATTGGAAAAGAAGGAAGGAGGGCGAGTATCTTTTAGATTCTTGAAATCAGCCAAGAACAATCTTGATAAGGACCATGAAATGAATGGCAAAATTATCAAATTCATTCCAAACAATGAATTATCATACACTTGGCAATTTGAAAACATGCCTGAATTTAATGGTAATAAAGTAGTAACGTGGAGATTTGAATCTGTAGGTAAAAATAAGACAAAAGTCACTTTAAGGCATAGCGGATTTACTGTGAGCGACAGACAACAATCTAAGGAGCATTCTCAAGGATGGACATGGTTTGTCAATAGTTTGTCAATAGGTTACGAAACTATTTAACAGAAGGTGAACTATGACCCATCCGATATTGGCTTGTAGTAACAACCATATATCACTTGTTACATATTTGAGATGATATAGGTGAAAATCCTCTAAATATGAAGGTTTTTTCCGATACAATTCAGCTACACTCAGAGGGAGAAGGTGACATCATCGACATGACTACTCAGTTATCAACTAAAGTAAAAGAGAGCAAAATCAAAAATGGAACTTTGACTATTTTCGTTTCAGGGTCTACAGCGGCAGTAACAACAATTGAATATGAACCAGGACTTGTACATGATTTTCCAGAAATGTTATCCAGAATAGTCCCAAAGGAAATAGAATATGAGCACGATAACACCTGGCACGACGGAAATGGCCATTCACACGTACGATCATCTCTGATAGGTCCCAGCATTACTATTCCCATCATAAGCGGCAAATTGACGCTTGGAACATGGCAACAAGTAGTCTTACTGGAAATGGATACGAGATCTAGGAACCGGACTGTAATTTTACAAATAATAGGCGAATAGATATAGCAAAGAATGAAGAGGTATACTTTGAAAATTCGTTCAGTTATTTCTTAAATGATTTTCTAAATATGTTTTTCAGTTGAGAAGTATTCCGTTCAATCCATAGAAATTAGTACTAAGCACATTGCCATCTGTATTATTTATTCTAATTTGGAGATATCCATAATTTTTAGTGTTCACATACGGCCACTCCGGACTAGTCTCTCCTTCATAGTGGCTTCTACCACCTGCTCCAGAAATGAACCAGCGGCCATTATTTGATTCAGCCATTATATGATTGTGGGCCGAAATTTCATAAACCTGAACACTTTTTGATATATTGCTTTCAATACCTCCTAGCATTACAATCGTTGAGTTTCTTGCTGGGTGATGTGACTCTGGAGTATGTGCAGGTTTATGGGCCAGTAAGATGACATTTTTGATTTGGTTCATCAACGTTGTATTTGTTACCAATGACTGCCCCCATTTTGTTTGTGATTTAGTATCTCCGTTTGTATTTAACGCGATCAAAAGGGTTGTATCATTTGCAATTTTTCGATACCAATGATCTCCACATAGTTCCAGCGTTTGATTTAGAATTTTTGAATTTCCATCCTCCTCCGAGTCATGATTGCCAACTATACATGCCAATTTGTTTGCTCTTACTAAATCATCGTAGATATTTGTAAAATTAGTCAAATCAGATTCGTAACACAGATCTCCAAGGGCAATAAACAGATCTGGATTGTCCGATTTAACCTGATCAACTAGATTGTTAGAACAATCTATGTCGCCAGCAGCATTAATTACAGTTACACTTGAATCATTTTTCTTGCTGCCATTAAGCAAAGTAGAAGAACTAGTAGCATTTTGATTAGTGATGTTTTGATCAGATGTGCTTTGATTAGTGGTATTGGAATGAGTAACATTTTGTGAAAATGAAATAGAAATAAAAAGAGTAACGAGTATCGTTATTAATAATGGGTATAATACGTATTGAATTTTGATCATTATCTACCTTAACTCTATGATTTGGACAATAAAGACATTTGGCACGAGCATATAATCTTAGACACCATTTATATTATTCCTGTGTTTTTAATAGTAAAGCCTTGTGGTACAAACATTTAAATGAAAAATAACTCAAACATAATCATTTATTCAATATAGTTCAAAATGATTCCATCGGATCAATACTCATAATCCTAATAGGAGCAGTTTTGATAACTCTTAATATGTTTAACAAGAAATCTTGTAGAATATGTGGTTCGAATTTGATACCATCTGCACTCTGCAAGACTTGTAAAGAATCAGTCAGGTGGATTTGTGATAAATGTGATATCATAGAAGGGGGAAAACATTCAGATTTTTATTGTACGAATCGAATGAGTAGAAGGTTGGGATTAGGACTAGAAGACCCAATTGGATTTGAGATGATAATAAATAAATGAACCTTACGGATATTGATTCTACAATACAAATTGATGCCAAGCTATGTGGGTCTCTACACAAGAGAAGGATTGCCTATTCCGTCATGGAATTCCATCATTCTCTTTACATAAACAAGAAAGATATAATTTTGGGACAAATCCGTGCTTGTGAGCTTCTTTACAAATATGTTATTGATAGTCTTGATAGAAACGTTCTAAGGAAAGAGATATTAGATTTAAAATTGATGTTAGATCTTATAGAATAGTTAAGGACGTCAAACACTATTCAATGAGAATGATGTGAGGACACTTCTTTTTTATGTAAATCGATAATGCTATTGGAATAAGTGAGGCTAGAGCTATAGTTAGAAAGATCAAGTTATATGATTCAGGAGAAGGATATGAACCAACGTTTTTGATCAATACTTGATTTGTCTGCATGTAAATTCCTGCAACGGCAGGTCCGACTGAGCCTCCAACTAAATTAAATAGAACAGTCATTCCGAGAGATATTCCACTAAATTTCCTCGGTGTGGATTGTAGAATAATATCAAAACCACCAACTTGCATCAATGACAAACCTCCAGCAATTATCGCCAAATTTGTTGAAACTAAAAACCCGTTTGAGTGAAACAAAAAGAGACTAGAAAATCCTAGAGCGCTAACTATACTGCCAATTATTGTTGGCTTTACGTTACCCAGTTTAGATACAATAAAACCGGAGGAAGGAGCAAATAATAGAAACACAATCATAAACGGAAGCTGAATATTTGCGGTTGTTATGACGCTTTCCCCAAATCCAAATGGTTGAGGACTTCTTACTAGAACAGGTATAGTTTGAAAAACTGTGAACATTGATAGAAACGCAATAACTAGAATAATATTTGCAGATAGAATAGTCTTGTTGGCCATTAATTGAAAATTAACCAAAGGTGATTTTGATTTCTTTTCCACGATAACAAATAGTACGAGTGAAATAATGCCTACGAATAGGAATATAGCGATTTGATAATTTCCAATATTATTTGTCTGTGAATAAGAAAGAACCATGAGTAGCGAAATTACTGTAACTGCAAGAGTCACAGTTCCCTTCATATCTATATTCTTCATACTGTTACCATTTGTAGTTTCTTTATATGGTACACTTATCTTGTTCTCCACTGAAGTAGGAGCATGAACTTGTTCTGACGAATCAGCCAAACTCAAAGCTTCTTGCTTATCATCAATATATCGCCTAATGATAAACCACAAGCCAATAGCTACAAATACAATTGAGAAAAAGGTGGTTCTCCATCCGAAGTTTTCTATTATATTCGCTCCCAATGCCAAACCAACCACTGACCCTGCTGCGAACATAGAACTAAACACACCCACACCTATTGCAAGTTTATCAGTTGGAAACTGATCTCGTATGATTCCAAATGCAATAGGGAACATCGAGATTCCAATTCCTTGGATTACTCTGGCAACTATCAGAAATGTAATATTAGTTGAAATTCCTCCTAGAGTTATTCCGATAATATAAACAATCAATATGATCATTACCATTTTTTTCCTACCGTAGATATCTGAAAGCTTTCCTCCTAGTGGAGTTGCAACGGCGCCGGCAATAAGATATGCAGACAGAATCCATGAGGATGTATTGTAAGATATGTCAAATTCCTGAATTATATCTGGTATTGCAGGCAGTAACATTGTTTCGCCATACATGGCAATTAGAAGTGCAGAACCTAATATCGCTAATGACATCCAGGCTTTTCTCGGTACTTTCTGATTCAAGGATGGCGATGTTGGATTTCGATTATTGTTACTATCATGCGGTTGCGTCATTTCAATTCAAATCTTCTTTATATATCGGATGCATCTTTTTAATGTATCTAATTGATTTAAACTAACATTACATAAGGAAACTGATAAAAGAAGTTCATTTCTGCAATCATTCGAATATCTAACAAATTGTTTCGAAGCCCCAAAAGATTTTCTTCTTACATATGAAATCGCACTTCGAATATCATATCTCTCTTTAAGGAGGTTACCTTTATGAAATGTCAAATTTTGATGTTATCATATTGAGATGAAAATTGCGGATATTTTATTTTCATTTCTCTCATTTCTTTTACGATTATTTCTGATATAATCCAATTCCTAAACCATTTCTTATTAGCTGGAATTACGTACCAAGGAGCCTGTTTTATGCTACAATTGTTAATAGCATCTGTATAAGCAGTCATATAGTTATCCCATTTTTTTCGTTTTTGAAAATCATCTTCATTGATTTTCCATCGCTTTTGGGGATTCGATAATCTTTCAAGGAGTCTCTTCTTTTGCTCGTCTTTACTAATGTGCAAATAGAATTTTAATATTTTCAGATTATTTTCTGATAGCATTATTTCGAACTGCCTTATCTGATCAAATCTCTTCAAACAGGTGGATTCCGGCACCTGTTTCTGAACTCGAACTTCAACAACATCCTCGTAATGAGAACGATTAAACACTGAAACAAAACCTTTACGAGGTACAGTTTTATGAATCCTCCATAAAAAATCATGTGCCAATTCTTCAGATGTCGGTACCTTAAATGACTCAACTCTACATGAAACTGGATTAAATGCACTTATCACATACCTTATTACCCCATCTTTGCCAGAAGTGTCCATGCCTTCAAGAACGATTAGTAATGCTTTTTCGTTTTCAATGTATAGTTTGTACTGAAATTCTGACATTGATGATTTAAGGATTGGAAGTTTTTTATCAAGATCATCCTTTTTTTTACCAAATGTATCATCAGGATCAAACTTGGAAAGGTCCATACGTTTTCCAGGTTGAATCAACAAATTTTTTATATATTTCAACATGTCATTCCTAATGACCAACAATATAACAATGTTATCCCTTCAATGAATCTTAAGACGTTACCACATAATCAAAAATTGAAGTCCAACTACCTTAATTTTTCACCTAGATTGATCATTTATTAAACAGTATAGTCTAAACTGGTGGGTCAATAATAGATGGTATTAAATTTTGACCCACCAGTCATGAAGCGGTGTTCTCTTGGTGTTTGACTAGTTATCTATTGGACAACATGGGATAAAACTATTTTACCAGTTACTTTTCTGAGAATTAGATCTCGCCGGTTGATTAAAGTGAAAAAATCTCATATGATAGTTCTAAATTACTAGTTTCATATCCTTCTAATTCCAAAATTTAACTCGATGCCTCTCTTTTTAGAATAGCTATAAGTAAAAGAATCATTGGGCATTACTGGAAAGCTAGACAATTGGTCTTGATTGCAACGAGGACATGTGTTATTTTTAGATAATGTTTCTTGAAGGTAATTCTTGTTAAGGCAAGTTACGGTCCAGAAACATTGGTCACATAAAAGAAATATCCTTTCATTTACCTTGGGATTTTTGGATTCATTCATTGTAATTTTGTTACCGTCGTTATTGTTAACTCTTTTGTTGCTGATACTCAACTTTGGCTATGAATACTAACTTCAAAAAAGTTACCTTATTAATTTGCATCAATTAATTTAGAGCTTTCGGTTTCCTACTTTCCGCTCGACATGTCAATCCTGCTCCCACCTAGACCGTTAAAATTCATAATTGGTGCGTCCCTTAATACCATGACCAAATCTCAGGACTTACAAGATAATCTTGTGTAGAATTATTTATCAATTGGCAGACTAAAGCTAAATGTTGCTCCTCTGTCTGGATTGTTTTCTGCCCATATTTTTCCTCCATGTGCCTCAACTATACCTTTTGAAATGAAGAGACCAAGTCCTGTTCCTATATCTGATTTGGATGCAAATTTTGTAAATAGTTTGGACATTATCTCTGAATCTATTCCAGGGCCCATATCTTTCACACTTGTGATTAGATAGTTCTGCCCGTTCTCTCTTTTCTTTCTTAATATTACATCAATTTTTCCTTGGTGACTAAAACTGATTGCATTATCAAGTATGTTACAGAACACTTGTGTAATCCTAACCTTGTCTAGCGTAGCGTTGAGATTTTTTATTCCATTCTGAATTACTATCAATTTGGTATTCTCATTGATGATTCCAGCGCTCTTTTCCTCCAATTTGCGATTATAACTGTCGACTATATCATTGAAGACCTTACTTGCATCAACAACTTCTTTTGTTAAAACCAGTGAATTGTTCTCAATCCGGGTTACATCTAGCATTAATCGTGCAAGTCTCTCAAGTCTCTTTGCATTCAATATGACTTCATCAAGAAGCCGTCTGTGCTCATTGTTGTCAATCTTCGAATAAAGCAATTCTGAAAAGCCAATTATTGGTTGAATGGGATTTCGCAATTCATGAGCAGCAATATTTATAAAATCCTTTTCCAGTAATTCGACTTCTTTCATCTTTTCAAAAAGTTCTGCCTGCCTCCAAAAACTTTCGAAGACAGCCAAATAAGACGAAATTATAGTAGGGCTGATTGAGTATGTGGATAATCCTACCGCCTCATAGGATGTATCTTGTTTATCATCTTTTAACTCTAAAATAAGACATTGTTTAGAATCTACGATAAGTATTGAGATCTTTGTTTCAAGACTTGCACTTATAGTTCTAATATCAATTTTAGGAACATTGGATCTTGTTTGTTCTATTAGTTCTTCTGACTTATCAGAAGACGGAAGTAACATTCTAATCTTTACTTTCTGCTTTTCTGAAGCATTTTTCAAAAGTGACAGCGCTCCCATGGTGATCTGCCGCTTCAATGCATTTGAAGAGGAAAATAATACATCAATTTCTTTTCGAGCTGTTTTTACCATGTCCCAGCCACGAGCAACTGAATCAACGGGGTTCCGAATTATTTCTATTTCTGCAATGCCGACCTTTTCTTCTATATCTTTAATTCGGTATCGGGCATCGACTCCCTCTTTCCATAACTGCTCAAACATGGAATTAAAATGTTTTATATATGATCTTTCGTTACTGGTAAGAAGATTTTGTATCATTCCTCCTTTCATTTCTTCTACAGTAGCAACTAGTCCGTTTTTGCTTACAGCAAAATTGATAGGCGCTAAATTCTTTACATGTCTTATTTTTACTCCTAGTTTAAGAAACTTCTTTACCAGTTTGACGCTATCTTTTTCAATTCTCATGATCCATCTAATTCCTTCTCCTTCTCCTCTTTTCTGTTTTTGAAGAACATTTTTGCATTGTTCCAAAAAGGTATTGTAAGTCAGCTGCATACCTCCATGATTTGACACAACTGACAAGCCGGAAGAAACTTCAGATAAATGTATCAACTGTTTTATTATATCGTCATGATTGTCCAGGATCTTTGTCTCTTGAGGTATCGCGTCATCTTGTATTTGCCTCAATCTTTCTTCAGCTGATATTGATTTACTCCATAGGGTATCAAATATGCATCGTCCATGTTCTACAATTTGAACCATGTCGCTGTAAATATGCTCCGACGCAATCGCCTCACTTTTTTCTTGAATCAGTGGAGCTAGATATTCGTCCTCACTGATCATAAAGTTAGTTTTTACTCCATCTAGATGTCTTAGCTCATCTACAATGCCTAGTAACACCTTACAATCTTCAAAGTTATGATGATTGATCTCAGTAATATATCTAAGCTTCACACCTCTTCTCTTGGCCGACAGGAATGCATCTCTTATTTGTTTTATTGAAATTGCAAGCGAAGGTCTAGTATAAGTCATACAAGTGTCTATCTGCTTGTTTGCTTTTTTGAAAATTTCTAGTTCGGTATTAATGGCGTTACTCTTTCCAAAGATAATCCGTGTCGCAGGTCCCAAGTTTTATATACACTTTCCTTGTTCAATAGTTATGATTATGCTCCCTCGATAGGCTTCTTTGCGTGTTGTTTGACACTGTTAATAAGTACATTTGGGTTCACGGGTTTGATAAGGAATTGGTTTAGCTTTATTTCGGGCAATAACGTGGTAATTTCTTGGGCAATATCAAGCGCTGTAACAAATATTATCTGGACGTTTGGATCAAGAGTCTTTAACTGCTGGTATAACTCAAATCCATTAAGTTGTGTCATCCTAATATCAGTAATTACAAGATCATAATATCTATAATCTGATTCTATGAAATGTGTAAGGGCCTTCTCAGGATCAGTAAATGAATCTACAACCATTCCCGCTGATCTCAGATATTGAGTAAATAGAAAGGAGATAGATGGATCATCATCTATCAACAATACTGTTGGGACTTTGGGTATAGGTTCAAGTTCATACATAGAGTCATCTCTGGATGACAATAATGGTTTTTTGCTAATGTATCTTTCTGAACTTAATTTTAGCATATATACAGGATACGAATATTTATTTTCTTTCCAAGATAGTTCTTTTATTTCCTGAAAGTGGTAACGTTTAGCAAGCTTTGGAAATGAATTCACGATTCTCCACAAATCTGCACCTACGGCTATCCCGTTTGGCGGGGCCTTTTTATTTATTTTAGCACAAAAGTTTATTGTAGGACCAAAGAGATCGTAAGAACTGGATATTTCACCCGACATCGCAACTTCCAATTTACCATAATCTGCACTAATTCTATAGGATATATCTGGAAGGAATTCTTTATGAAGTTTAGTATTTAGAATATGACGGGATGATACCATGTTAAGTAAACATTCCAACGCTTGTTTGAAGGCATCCATGTTTTCTACAGCTGAGGTTTTAGGAAAGAAGAATATTACACCATCGCCAACTGTTTTTAATATTTTTCCGTCGTGGAGCTTTACAATATCGGCAATTTCATTGATAAAAACTGTATAAAATTTCTTAATCTTTCCGGAGTTGTACAGTTTTGATGTAATTTGTGTAGATCCAACTATGTCTATCATTGAAATGCAGTAGCATTCTGACTTGTTGGAAAAAATCACTTCATTTTTTCTTGCATTATCTTCTGATTCTATGGATACACTTTGTCTCCTTCCTATACTGCAATGTCGTAGTGGAGACATCCTAGTGACATGCATCTTACTATTGTGTGGGACATCACTTATCTCCATGCTTATTATTTGGACAGCCGAGGCTATAGTTCATAGTAAGGAATGTAGCTTATTTCTATTGAAATTAGCTTATTAATTTGATCAAATCTTAAAAATATAGTTGTAAAACAAAAATGGATAGATCGGATCTTTTGATCTATCGTAAGAATTTATTGTCGTGTCTGTGCTTGTGATTGTATTTCTCTGTTAGAAAAATCTCGCAAGCTATCTTTTGCTACATTTTCAAAGGTTCTTGCGAAATTTGCGTTGAGTCGTGAAAATTCCTTGGCGTTGTCTCTTGCATGCTGTAACGATGTTTTCCATGCATCCATGGAAGCAAATAACACATTGTTTGCTAATCTGGTTGAGGCAATAGTACTGTCGGTAATGTTGCTTACTGTTCTTGCATAATTTTCTGTGGCTCTCTTTGGCGAGGTCCAGTATGACCAATAGGAGTTCTGTACGTTTTCAACATACGGAATCCATAAGGATTGAAGGGAGTGGATAATCTCTTTTTGAGATTCTAGAAAATTATCTGCTATTTCCTTTGTTGCCTGAATAGATTCTTCTTGATAGTCATTGACGGCTTTCGTGTATCTTGGAATTTCCTTGATAGCCTCTTCGGCTGTCTTTTTTACTGTCGATTTTGTCTCATCTAAAGTGATGTTAAAAATTTCTCTATTTTTGTCCTTATTTGAAGACATGTGACTTTACTTGGCACAAAATACTATATATGTGTTGGTATTTATTGGTATTTAAAGCCATATAAACCCGTAATGTTTACGTCTTGAGGCAGCCTCATCCAAACCGAATATCAATAGATTTCACATCAAGATAGTAATTCACCATTTATACAAATCTTAAATTCTTCATTTTGCAAAATAGATCCATGGGAATTGCATCTTTACATTTTCTATATTTGTCAACTGATTGAACATGAAAAAATTGCAAAAACTCATTTTGGTTTCACTTGTATCAATTTCCATATTTTCATGGATTGTGTCTATAAATCAGCCAGACATGATGAGTATTATGGTTAACTATAATCCGCTACTAATCGGATTATTTACTGCCAGTTGGACTGCAGGAATGGCAGCGATGATGTTTCCAGCGATAGTACCAATGGTCCTACTTTACAATAAACTACTTACCAATGAACAATCGATATCGTCAGCAGAAACAGAAAGACTTGAATCAAAATTCTTCAGACTTAAAATGATACTCTTTGTTGGAATGTACCTTGTAATCTGGGCGCTAACAGGAGTAGGATTACTATTGGCATGGTCCGTGCCCATGAATTATGTAGTTATATCTAGTGATACAAATAATATTGGAATAATATTTGGTAGCATTTTGATTATCTCGGGGATATACCAATTTACGCCGCTAAAGAACAAATGTATCGGCTATTGCGAATCTCCCCTTAGTTTCTTTATGAGAAGATGGAATAACGGAACAATAGGTGCAATCAAAATGGGTACATTCCATGGACTCTATTGCCTTGGATGTTGTTGGCCATATTTTCTAATTATGGTATCTCTTGGATGGATGAACATATCCTGGATGGCGCTTTTTGCTGCAGTAATATTTGGAGAAAAGATTTGGTCAAGAGGTATATGGATTGCAAGGTCAGTTGGAATTGTTCTGATATTACTGGGGATATTAAGCAGTCTTGGAATAGTTGTAATAAATGACAATATGACTGTTGTGAATCTCCCAGAAGCAGATAATATGGTTATGTAATCAATTTTGATTATTCAGGAAAATTTTCTTTCTACTCTGTTGTAGAATTCAATGGACCATAATCTCTTCTGAAAGATTGGATTGATCTCTCATAACCTACCTCGCAGAAAGCGAATTAACTAGAATCAATTTTGTCCTGAGCGTATGGATCAAACTAGTTATTGGTCCTCATGATTATAGTTAATATATCTATCATTTATTGAAAAACAAGAGAACTTGCGACCAAGAGACCTATACATTTCCATAATTTTGGCGATAGCTATAGGGGACTCTTTGATAATTTTTTCGGAACAGGAAGATAAATTGTTCTTTGCTAATCTCGTACTAAACGTCAATTCTTCCGTTGCAGCCAGTCTTGCAGTATTTGTTACCATAAAAGAGAAAGATAAGAGCAATCTAAAGGCCAATATTTTTCTTGTTACAGGTCTAGTACTGTGGTTTGCTGCTAATATTGTCTGGGCGTATTATGAGGTGATAGAGCATTTAATGGCTCCAGTACCATCACTTGCAGATGTGTTATTGCTTTCTGCTTATTCTATTTTGATTGTCCGACTACATATCGAGTACAAATCCCTGAGAAAGAAACCAACCAAGAAATTTACGGGGACCGTAGCTGTGGTTATAGCAGTTTTCCTGGCATACATTTTCAATGTTACTCTCGATCTTTCAGTAGTGTCGACTTTAAGAGGTCAGCTAATGTTCGCAGTGACTATAGTATATCCGGCATTCAACTCTGTGTTATCATTTATGGCGATAATCATCTTGTATGGATTAAGAAAAGAAAAGGAGATAGAAAAGGATATGAAACATGATATCGCATGGACTTGCGAACTAATAGGATTTCTTGTTATTGTTTTAGGGGACAGCTGGTTTGCGATAATTGTTTTGACTGAATTTGTGGAACAACTCTGGATATCTGCATTGTTACTGTCTGCGCATTACATTATGATTGCTGGAGGCTTGTTGTGGTATATTAGATTGGCAAATAATTCAAATCCTGATCAAATTAACGTTTTTCATAGAATTAAGAATATATTTAGCAGAAAGACAAAAACTACAGTTACTGGCATAACGCTAATTCTAATATTTATTATCTCAATTGCAGGATATGCGTTGTTTCTAGCTAATAATAGCAACATATCTCAAGAACCAAATTCAATTGTAGAAGCAAATAGTCATGGGATCAAAGAAGTCCCTGTTGGATTGATATCTTCTTTGACTGGAGCATGGTCATCCGGAGGAAAATCGATAAGAATTGCCGTAGAGAAGGCACAGGAAGATGTTAATGAGTATTTTGATAACAAGAATTCTTCCATAAGGATTAGATTATTAGTTGGGGATTCTAAGACAGATCCTGTTGAAAGTATTCGCGCAATTGAAAAATTGGATAATTCAGGAGTAAGGATCATTATTGGTCCAGCTACAAGTGCCGCCGTAATGTCCGTGCGGGATTATGCTAATCAACATGGTATTATTTTGATCAGCCCTTCAAGTACTTCTCCAGCATTGTCAATTGCAAATGATAATCTATTTAGATTTGTTCCTGACGATAAGAATCAAGCTGAATTTATTTCGAATAAGATGTGGAATGATGGGATTCGAGTAGTTATCCCCGTATGGCGTGGCGATACTTTTGGTAACGAACTAGTAAAGGAAATGAAAAGGAGTTTTGAAAAAAAAGGCGGACTTGTTATCGAAGGTGTTGAATATCATGCTCACACAGGAGAATTTTCCTCAAGCTTACATAGAATTAATTTCATAATGTGGAACCAATATTTAAAAAAACTCAGCAATATTTTGGAAAATGTAACCCATACAATTGAATCTCGTCATGTAGGAATTTACCTTGTTTCGTTCGACGAGGTAACACCAATATTAATTCAATCAAATGAACATCAAGGATTACAACAAGTGAAATGGTACGGAAGCGATGCGTCTGCACAGAACATGCAGATAATTAGAAATCATGATGCAGCTCATTTTGCAGAAATGATAAATTTCTCTAATCCCCTTTTTCAAATAGATCTAACCAACAATAGATCTGAGTTAATAGAAAAGGAAATTGAAAAAAAACTACATGGATCTAGCGTATTAACTTATCCGATTCTTGCATATGATACCTTGTGGGTTACGGCACTAAGTTTAGAGAAGATTATTGATGACAAAACATTTGATATAGATGCCGATGCAGATATTGATATCGAATCTCTTAAAAAAGTTATAAATGCTACTGCAGCAGAGTACAATGGAATTTCTGGCAACATAATCCTTAATGCCGCAGGAGATAGAATAAATGCAAACTATGACATATGGTCAGTCGCAACGTCGCATGACCCTGAAAACTATCTTTGGAAACATGATATTGCGGGTAACTACTCAAAGTCACCTGATTGAAATTTCGATTTTGTTTTAGAGGTCATATTATATAATGTTTACCACTATTAGGGACCATTGATGTCTCGTTTCCGTTGATATCTCGGTTGTTTGGTTATTTGATTTCATAAAAGTGCGAGGAATTACTATTTTAAAGTTTTAAGATCAAATGGTGTCAGCAAGGAATTTAACATGTACAGCATTTTCTTTACATACCTCTCCTTTGACGAAACTATCACTAATTGTTTTTGATAAAATTCTATCAAATATCCTATTAGGCAAGTAGATTCTTGCTCATTTACTCCAGACAGCTTTGTAAGTATCATGGCATACCAATATTGTATCAATGCGTCTTCACCACCCTTTGATTCCAGATCTTGAATAAAGGAAAAATTAGAATGACATTTTCTACAGGGTCCATCATGTACATCTATGTATTTTTTTCAACAAGATGGCCACACTTTGCCTTTATCACTGGTTAATATATGTCGAGAAGACATATTAATCCTTCATAACTCTGGGCTTGTTGAAATAAACAGGACTTTAATTTTGTCTTATTAGTCTGTATAGCAATTATTAGCATTCTTCATTCATTCTGGGTCATTAACTTTGGTCAAGAATTGAATGTTTATATCATAATACGATCAAAGTGGAGGGGTACTACGACTATGGGGAAGAAATCAGTGGTCCATGGCAGCTCTAACATGCATATCATCGTTGTTGCTATTGTGCTGATAGCGCTTTTGTGTTCAAGCTCTATTTCAAGTCCTATTTCAGAATCTTTTTTTCAAGCAGAAGCAAAGCCTGTGGGCACAAGTTCTCTGCAGAATCAGATAATAGATGACGTGAGGAGTAATATACAGGACATTACAAAAAAATTAAGAGACGTTAAGGGTGAGAAGGTACCAGACCAATACATCGTAGTACTAAAGGATAACAATCTATTATCACCTGGAAAAGTAAAATTACTGGCAGGTGAAGCAACAAATCAAGGAGCTGCACTTAGGCATATCTATGATAATGCGATAGGTGGGTTTGCAATCAAAGTTCCAAATGAAAAAGCCCTTGAGGCAATCATGAAAATTCCCGAAGTAGATTATGTGGAACCTGACATAAAGGTTAAGGCATTCGCTCAGAGTTTGCCAACCGGAATTGACAGAGTAGATGCCGATCTCAGTTCTGCAAAATCTGGAGATGGAAGTGGTTCCGTAAATGTTGACATCGCAATATTAGACACCGGAATAGATCTAAGTCACCCTGACCTGAACGTCTACAATCAAGTAACTTTCGTTTCAGGAACAAGTAGTGGTAATGATGATAATGGACATGGCACTGCGGTTGCAGGAATTGCTGCTGCAAAAGATAATTCTGATGGAGTAGTCGGCATTGCACCCGGTGCTAGATTGTGGTCAGTCAAGGTCCTGGACAGTAGCGGAAACGGATTTACTTCCGACATAATTGAAGGTATCGATTATATCGCGGCACATGCTGACGAAATAGATGCTGCCAATATGAGTTTTGGAGGTACGGGTTCAAGTACTTCACTTCGTACGGCGATAGTTAATTCTGTATCAGCTGGAGTAACATATGCAGCTGCCGCCGGTAATGATGATAAAGATGCTTCAACTGTAATCCCTGCGAGTTATCCCGAAGTTATTGCAGTTTCTGCAATAGTTGATACGGACGGCAAGTGTGGTGGTCTTTCTTCTTCTACTACGGCTGGAAATGATGACACTTTGGCATCTTTTAGCAATTTTGGCTCTGTCGTGGATATCGCTGCACCAGGCGTTCTCATAAAATCAACAGCCAGAGGCAGTTCTTATACCAACTCATTTAGTGGTACGAGTGCATCAACTCCTCACGTTACCGGTGCGGCCGCCTTGTATGGTTCTGAGAATCCAAATGCATCACCTTCTGATATCCGAAACGCCTTGAGAAATTCGGGATCATCTCCTACGACAGTATGTGATGGGAATGGTCATGGATACTTTACTGGAGATCAAGATAACAACGCTGAGCCATTACTTTACGTTAGTACATCATCAGCCCCCACAGGATCTTACCACTACAGTCCAAGTTTTGTACTTTCT
>DASQWJ010000006.1:0-6475 GCA_035640315.1 Nitrososphaeraceae archaeon | reverse complement strand
GACGGGCGGTGTTATGCCAGCATTAACAGCAAAAGAACTAAATGATTCAATTCCAGAGCTTAAGGAGATAGCCAACATCGATCCGGAAGTTGTACTGAGTGAATACAGTGAAAATGTCAGGCCGGAACATTGGACGCTCATGGCAAAAAGGATTGAGGAAAATGTTTTATCAGGAAAATATGACGGGATTATTTTGTCTCATGGAACTGATACAATGCACTACACTGCTGCGGCGTTAAGTTTCGCGCTTCAGAACCTGCCAATTCCAGTGGTATTGGTTGGAGCACAAAGATCATCGGATAGACCATCATCAGATGCATCAACAAATTTGATTGGAGCTTGCACATTTGCAACAAAATCCAAATTCTCAGGTGTCTTTGTTGCCATGCATCATACAATATCCGATGATGTAATAGCATGTCATGTAGGTACCAGGGTGAGAAAAAATCATACAAGTAGAAGGGATGCATTTCATTCTATTGACATCTCACCATTTGCACTAGTCAACAAAAATCAAATAGAGATATGTGAGCAATATGCAGACCTAAAAATTAAGGAAAGGAGCGAGAATCTTGAAAACTTTAGTGTAAGACCTAACTTTGAGGACAGAGTTATGTTATTAAAATTCTATCCTGGTTTTGACTGCAAAATTATAGATTACTGTGCACAAAATCGAAATAGAGCAATAATTTTTGAAGGTACTGGTCTTGGTCACATAAATAAAGAATGCTTTCATCAGATACGTACTGCAATAAAGAATGGAATTTTCGTATTTATGACTTCCCAGTGTATCTGGGGTAAGACTTCGCTCACAGTCTATGATACAGGAAGAGATCTTTTAGAAATAGGCGTAGTCCCTCTTTCTAACACAACTTCAGAAACTGCCTTAGTCAAGGCCATGTGGTGTTTGGGAAACTTCGAGGATAAAGACGTAATAAAGATAATGACAAACAATATTGCAAATGAGTTCACAAATCGAATCATTATAGAATGATTGAGGATTGTGAGCTAAACTCAACCTTGAAAAAACAAAACTAACACTGGTAGGAGGCTCGAAGTCTTTCTCATATGGAACAAGAAACATTGCCCCCTACCAGCGCAATGAAATTTGTCTAAAATCTGCATGTCCAACATACATTAAATAGCTATACGATATTCCTACTTTCAAAAATAGTCTAACTAGACTTTAGAAAACAAATTGCTGTGTAGATTTGGCCTTCTTTCTATCATCTTTGAATGAATTGTCGATTTTCACAAGATTGAAACGTCAAATGCAGTAGAATTCTTATTGACTAGAACCAGTAGGTCCAAGCTCATAGATCCTATGTCCACTATACCCACCGATTGATTTTAGGATACCCTTAGATTCAAGTGAACGGAGAAATGAATTTGCTATTGAAATTTTTACACCCATCGATCTAGCCAATGATTGAGACGTAATCGGTTTCATGCTTTTTAGAGTCTTCAATCCTTGCGATTCTTCTATCGCTATCAGTGTTTTTTGTTTTTGCTTGACAGGTCCCTTCTTTTCTCCCTTCTTAGTCTTCTCATCGGCAGCTGGAGAATCCTTAGTTGTTTTTTCTTGGCTACCTATTGCCTTTTTCTTAGCTCCGCCCATAGTAACAACACGATTTCTCCATTTTATAATCCTATGCAAAAATGCACGACTACACTCTTCCCTTTTATTCATAACAAATTCAGATTTTCACAACGCAGAGTTAAAATATTTTAAAACACCCTCCCCTAACCAATAACGTTGGATTTTTCCATTATTGTAAATATCATGGATCAAATGGAACAAACAACGAGCAGATTGGAACTTACAAACCATCTGGTTACTCTTTTCAAAAATACTTCGTCGGAACTTATTGACAAGATAATTTATCTCATTCAAGGAAAAATTAGACCTGATTATGAAGGAATAGAAATGGGTATTGCTGAAAAAACGATAATTCGATTAATATCACAGATATCCAATATTTCAATAGACAAAGTTTCTCACAAATATCGCGAAATAGGTGATCTGGGAAGTGTGGCTGAATCAATTCTGAAGAATAAGGTTCAAACCACCCTTTTTAATGAAAAGGTTACTATCGAGAGGATTTACCGGATATTTGATAAGGTATCCAAGACTACTGGAAAGGGATCGCAAGAAATAAAACAAAGGTTATTAGCCAGCCTTTTCAATGATTCATCTCCTCGAGAGTGCAAATATATTATTAGATTTGCGTTAGGGACACTTAGGCTTGGAATCGCAGATATTACAATAATGGACGCCTTGGCTTTGGCGTATACAACCGATAAAAAAAATAGAAAATTTTTAGAAGGAGCTTACAATGTCTCTAGCGATTTAGGAAGAGTTTCAAAAATATTGGCATCTGAAGGATTGAAAGCTGTTTCAGAAATTACAATTGAATTGTTCATACCCATAAGACCGATGCTTGCAGAAAGAGTCCAGACAAGCAAAGAAGCGCTTGAGAAAGTATCAGGCAAAGGTGCAGCAGAATTCAAGCTAGATGGCGAGAGGGTGCAAATTCATCGGAAAGGCAAAAACGTAGAAATATTTTCAAGAAGTCTGGAAAATATAACATATTATTATCCGGATGTTGCTGAAGTCTCGAGAACTATCAAACTAACAAATTTTATTATTGAGGCGGAAGTTGTTGCCATAAACAAGTATACAGAAGAATTCCTTCCATTTCAAGAGCTAATGCACAGACGCAGAAAATATGACATAGCCCGAAATGTTGAAAATTATCCAGTTTCTGTAAATGTTTTTGATATACTTTGGGCATCAGGAAGAGATAAAACAAATTTACCATATTTGAAAAGAAGAGAGATATTAAAAAGCATTATTACTAATATAGAAGATCGCAAATTGACTCTGATAAATCAGAAGATCGTAACTAGTGTGGAGGAGCTAGAAAAGTTTATGGCCAAATCAATTGAATTTGGATGCGAAGGACTTGTCGTTAAGCAAACTGACAGTCCTTATCGAGCAGGCGCTAGAGGATTTGCTTGGACAAAAATAAAAAGAGAATATAGAAGTGAATTAGTTGATAGTTTGGATCTAGTAATAGTTGGTGGAGCTCATGGAAGGGGAAGACGAGTAGGCAAATACGGTGCGCTGCTGCTTGCAATTTTTGACAAGAATGAGAATGTTTTCAAAAGTGTATGTAAAGTGGGAAGTGGATTTACTGATGAAGTCTTGGAAGAACTTTTTGATGAATTAGGAAAATACAAAATTCCAAATAAACATGCCCGGGTTTACTCGAAACTAGAAATGGATACTTGGTTTACCCCAGCAATAGTGATTGAAATTATTGCATCTGAGATAACTTTGAGTCCCGAATATGATGCGGGTATGAATTCTATTAGGAAAGGATTTGGTTTGTCATTGCGATTTCCAAAATTTACCAAAAAAATACGCCGTGATAAAAATCCTCAAGACATAACAGATGAAACCGAACTTATTCAAATGTATAGAAAGCAGAGGAACATAAAGTTGTAGCTGCAGTAGTTCTATTTAGTGACTTTTAATGTATTAGTTTGCCGGCTTTGCGGTTACTACAAGTTTGAAATTATTCAATATATCCTTACACCTATTTCTGATGGTTACTTCAGTAACACCTGCAAAATTAGAAACGTCAATCTGAAGAAGGTTTACTCCGAGGAGTACTGATGCCAGATAAATATATGCGGCAGCCAATCCGTTAGGTGCCTTACCGTCTGAAAAGAAATTATTGTTTGTTTTCTGGGCAATTTCAAGAGCCAATCTTTCAATTTTTGTATCTATTTTTGCAATATTTGCAAGTTTAGAAATATAATTATCAATTGCAAATATTGATGGTGTTGTCGAACCATGAGAAAATGAATCTGCGGTATCAATTGATTTCTTATCAGCATATTGAACATGTGATTTGGATTCGTCTATGATCAAAGGCGTATCTGCTTTATTTTTAGACTCATCTATTTTGTTAATTTCCATTACCATCGATCTATAATATCTGGATGCTAGTTTCACATTTGATTTATCAAATTCCGATATACCAGCAGCCTGGACTATTTCTTCTATCGATCTGACAACGCCACATCTTTTGCAGGCCAAATAAATTGTGGCTGATGCAATACATGTAATAGACTTTCCTTTAGCCTTACTACTATTCTCAAAATTACGATAAATCATTGAGGCAGTTTCTGTTATAGTTTTTCTGAGGCAGAGAACGGAACATACTTCATTAATTTTGGAAAGAACATTTGATAGTCTTCTTTCTTTTGAAGAGTTAACCCTTAATCTACTATGCCATTTTCGCGACCTATTCATGAGTTCCACGTTTTGATAATCTATGGCTCTCCCGCTATAATCTCTTGAACTGTTTCCTATTTCAGTTCTCAATCCAAAATCATGCAGTGACAAGCTTGTCGAGCCGCTGGCTCGTATATTCCTATTTCTTTCTTCAAAATCAGTTGAGTTCGTTTCAGGTCCGTAGTAGTCGACTTGTTCCATAACTACACATCCACACTTGTGGCACACATATTCACCCTTACCATAGTCAAGGATTATCTTTGATTGGCATTCTGGACATTGTGAGCAATATTCTACAGAGGTCATGCCATTTTTCTTCTCCTAGTTCTGTATCTTTTTTTTGACGATTTAAATTGATGATTGAGACTGGATAATCTGTACACTTTCCCCCCTACAGTATACTTTGAATTAGATGTAAGCATCACCGACGCATATGGCGATTTAACTGAACCTATTAATTCAATAATCTTACCAATCCTAGAACCCTTACTATCGATCAGTGCTTGACCTATCAGGTTATGGTTGGTACTCTCTTCAACTTTAACAATAAGCCTGCCACTTTTGGCCAGGTGGATGATTTCACCTATCATTTCCATTACGTATTAACACCTATCACACACTCATTATCATTTTAATCTGTCAATAAAAGTTAGTTCCAAGATAAATAAAATCTATCATCATTCAGTTCAGACCGTGTTGTAATGCTGGAATTATAGGACATTACTAGCGTTTTTGTTGTCTTGCCTCAAACATCTCTTTAGCAATTTGGTTAAGAACCGATGTTTTTTTCTCTTTTTTTGATATCATGATATACCCTGATTTTACAAAGGCCCTTCTCGGATACCTTGCTTGGTTATTGGTATCTTCTTCAGAAAAATCTAATTCTAGAGTTTCCGATGCACCAATAAGCTCTTGCATTGTAGGATCATAAACTGAAATGTTTTTATTCACTTTTCGTCCTTTCTTTCTTGACAAATTCTTGTTAAAGTAGTCTAACCACACTATCTGATGATCGTAATCCTTCATTATCAATGCTATATTTTTTCGCATAATTAATTATTTTGAATTGGTAATGGCACAATTTTGCAATATTGCTCAAAAAATATCATTTCGTACATCCCTGTAAAGTCTAGACCACCTTATTTCAATTATTTTATATAGCCAGAATTCACTACCAAAAATGTCCCGCGGTAGCTCAGCCTGGTAGAGCTTTCGGCTGTAGTAGTCGGCAGAAATTGCTAACCTCGTGAAACAGCCTATCAGGCTAACATTTGCAGCGACCGAAGAGTCGCAGGCTCAAACAGATTTGATTTACAATCTTCTGGAGTAAATCCTGCCCGCGGGATACATTTTATACCCTAAACGAATATTTTCAACTCTAGATCCATATAATATTCTAAAAGCCACGAAGACTTTTCTGTTATTGTTAAATTACCCAATCTGTGAAATACTTGTATTGACCATCTCCGCACATGTTGAACCACACATCAAGGAATCCAACCATATTAGAGATTTTGTGTTTGGGTTTGGTGACGGAATAAATACATCATTGGGAATAGTAGCAGGAATCGGAGGAGCTAACAGCTCTCCTGATTTTATTATATTAGCTGCACTTGTAGGAATGTTTACAGGCGCAAAAGCAATGGCAGTCCAAAATTATTTGGCCGTAAAATCCCAAAGAGAGATTCTTGAATCTGAGATAAATAGAGAAGAATTCGAAATAGAAAAATATCCCGAAGAAGAACGGTTAGAAATTGAAGAAATTTATCGTGCCAAAGAATTTGATGAAGATCTGGTAAAGCGCGTCACAGAAAAGATCACTTCCAATAGGAAAGTGTGGCTTCAAACAATGTTAACTGAAGAATTGGGACTGAATCTGGATATTGTGGGTAAACCTATCAAAGGAGCTCTTATTATGTTTGTATCGTTTATCATAGGGGGAATATTGCCAATATTGCCATACCTACTTACCAAGACAGGTTTAGTACCTCTTCAATTTTCATTATGGATAGCTATCGCGGTTAGTATCACATCTTCGTTTATAATTGGCGCCAAGAAAGCAAAGTTAGCAAAGAAAAATTGGGTAAAAGGAGGTATGGAAATGTCAGGTTTAGGAACTGGGATAGCACTATTAGGATATGGAATTGGTGCAGAATTGGATAATGCAAA
>DASQWJ010000005.1:0-7827 GCA_035640315.1 Nitrososphaeraceae archaeon | reverse complement strand
CGGAGTAATGCATACATTGCTGGCCAAATTCTGGGGAGCTAACCACATTGTGGTTTCCGATGTCAATGATTTCAGACTAAAGTTTGTCGAAAAATATGGTGTCAGTACTGTGAACTTGAATAATCAAAACCTAGACGAGAGTGTCAATAGTCATACTGAAGGGTTAGGTGTTGATGTTACAATATTGGCAACTGGTAGTATTAAGGCCTTTGAAAGTTCACTCAAGATAACGCGTAGAGGTGGAAAGATACTTCTTTTTGGTGTTCCTTCGGTTGGCTCAAAATTTGATATTAATTTAAATTCTATTTATTCAAATGAACAAACGATCATACCTAGCTATGGTGCTTCAGAAATAGAAACGAATCAGGCTCTATCATTAATGTCAGACAAATCAATAGACCTTTTACCGCTTGTGACACACCGTTTTCAAATAAGAGAATCAAATAAGGCATTCAGGTGTGCTCACGAAGGTTCAGATGCAATGAAAGTTCTCATAGTAACGTCCTAGTTCAATTGATCAAAACATAAATAACTTGCATAATGAGGTTATCTAGCATGGACTGGGGACTAAAAAATCGCTTATCTGGTATAATTAACCCACAAAATGGAAAAGGGGTAATGTTGGCTGTCGATCATGGTTACTTTTTGGGCCCTACAGACAGGTTGGAAAATCCCGAAAAGACCATTAAACCACTTTTAAGATACGCTGACTCTTTAATGCTCACGAGAGGCGTTTTGAGGAGATGTGTGGCTCCTGAATCCAACGTTCCTATAGTTCTACGGGTTTCGGGAGGAACTAGCATTTTAGGCGAGGATCTTTCTAAGGAAACAATAACAACTTCAATTGAAGAAGCAATAAGAGTCAATGCAGCTTGTATGGCTTTATCCATCTTCGTAGGGAGCAAATACGAGCATCAAACTCTGAGCAACCTCTCTAAACTCGTAGATGAGGGCGAAAAATACGGAATTCCCGTATTAGCGGTTACTGCTGTGGGAAAAGAAATGGCTAGAGATTCCAGGTATCTTGGATTGGCCTGTAGAATCGCCGCAGAATTGGGAGCTCATCTGGTAAAGACATACTACTGTGAAAATTTTCAAGAGGTTGTAGAAGGGTGTCCTGTTCCAGTAATTATTGCGGGAGGTAAAAAGTTACCAGAAAAAGACGCTCTCAATCTGACTTTTAACGCAATAAGGGATGGTGCATCGGGCGTTGATATGGGCAGAAATATTTGGCAATCTGATCAGCCAGTAGAAATGATTCAGGCAGTTAGGTCTATAGTTCACGATGGATTATCAGTTGATCATGCATTCAATTCGTTTCTTGTAAAGAAAGGAATTTCGTCAAGTGAATTGGAGACTCTCAATACGCGATAACTTTTTTAGTAGATTTAATTTCATGTTTTAACATGTCGGAGTACGAGGGGGGTACGTTCAGATGCAAGGTATGCGCAAAAGAATTTCTAACAAAAAATGAATGCGACACGCATTATGCGAATACTCATGATGAAGAAGTCGCCAACATTGGTGAATAATCTGTCTAGAGGTAAATCACCAAAGTGTCGCAGAATAATGTTAGATTTTTTAGTGACCAAATTAACTTAAAAACAGATCTAGTTGAAAGTTGCAAATGTGATTTTGTTCGAAATTGGTCTATGTGCTCTTGAAGATTCAAATTTAATTTACAAAAAGAAATTTGATGATTCGGTAGTGGAATATTCTTCCATCATCCAAGGACAAAAAAATTACGTAGTGGATTTAATACCTAAATTAAGAAATTATGGCATAGTGCGAGTCAATAATAAGAGTCTAATACAGGCTTTACAGGACGAAAGTTTTGACGTTAAGCTCATGTCAGATTCTAGGCAGAATGAGATAAATCAGAATAAATTGGAGCTAATGATTAAATTCGGATTAGCCGAGAACAGGGAAGAATTAGGTGAACTTCTACAAAGATTTGCAATAAATCTTTCCTCTATGAAGGTAAAGGAAACTTCCGAAAGATTGGACTTACATTTAGTGCAAGCCGTCAACACTTTAGACGAGCTGGATGAAATATTAAATACGATCAGTACAAGAATTCGTGAATGGTACGGACTTCATTTTCCTGAACTAGATTATTTGCTTCAAAATTTCATTACATATGCCAGTATTGTTAAAGAAGCTGGATCAAGAGAAAATATTACCAAGGAACTTTTGACTCAGCTCGAGATCCCAGAAAAGAAAATTGAAATGATTCAACTAGCGATCTCAAGAAGTCAAGGAGGTGACCTTACTGAAGAGAGCTCCGAATCACTGAAGGTTTTGGCTTCGCAGGTAATAATGTTATCCGAATTGAGAACGAATCTATCTACTACGATCGAAAATCTAATGGAGATGCTTGCTCCAAATCTGAAAAATATCCTGACTGCAATTATAGGTGCCAGGCTGGTGGCAAAGGCAGGTAGTTTGATGAAATTAGCACAGATGCCTTCAAGTACAATTCAAATTATTGGTGCCGAGAAGGCTCTGTTTCGTGCATTAAAGACAGGCACCAGACCTCCAAAACATGGACTTTTGTTTCAACATCCTTCAGTTAACTCCGCTCCAAAATGGCAGAGAGGTAAAATTGCTCGTGCATTGTCTTCAAAGATAGCTATTGCAGTAAGAATCGATGTGTATCGTGGCGGTGAATTAGATAGTTCTTTGCTAGACAAATTGACAAGGAGAATAGAAACTATTCAAAAGACTTATCAAGAGCCTCCGAAAACGAAGGAATCATTTGAAGATAGGGGAAGATTCATGCATAAGAGACATAATAGGCCTACGGGTTTCAAGAGACGAAAGATGCGTCATGAAAAACGTAGACGTCATTAGTTACGTTACTGTGAACGGAAAGGAACACATAGCAACTATCAACCTTTTGAAGGGAGTAACTCTTTATGGTGAAAAGCTTGTATCCAGAAAAGGTAATGAATACAGAACATGGGATCCATTTAGAAGTAAACTAGCTGCTGCATTTCTTAAGGGTCTTAACTTTGATTTTACTAATGTTCATAACGTATTATATTTGGGGGCATCAACAGGAACAACCGTAAGTCACCTTTCAGACATAGTTGGTCATTCGGGAAGGATTTTTGCGGTTGAATCTTCAACTAGAGTCGCAAGGGAGCTTATTTCAAATGTTTCGTCTAAAAGAACAAATGTGATACCCATAATTGAAGATGCCAGAAAACCGAGGAATTATTTTGCAATATATGATAAGATGGACTTGGTATATTGTGATATTGCTCAACCTGATCAAACAAGCATAGCAATTGAGAATTGTAAAATATATCTTAAAGAACAAAAACCAATGCTCCTTGTCATTAAGACGAGAAGTATCGATGTTACCATGTCTCCAAAGAGCGTAATCACACAAGAAATCAAGAAATTGGAAAGCAATTCATTTGAAATCAAACAAAAAATAGATCTTGAACCTTTTGATAAAGATCACGCAATGATAACTGCAATTTTTCATCCAAAAAAGTAATCATAAAGGATGGGTACCTAACACTATGGATTGAGCAGGTTTCCAGGATTTCCTAGCAAATGGCGGAATTTCATTTTTTTGAGTGTACCAATCTTTTACAAATCTTATTGTTTTCTTATCAGATGGATAACCACTTCCGATATCGCCGTATTGAATACGAATTTTGCTAATTTCAGAATCCCGCATTACCTTAGCAATAATGGAAGCTCCTGATACCACAACGTTTAACCTGTCTGCATGATGCATTGAAAATAATTTTGTGTCGTGCTGACCAAGAAAGCCACGGATTGTTTTTTGATATCTGGACGGATTGACATCACATGAATCAACATATGTTTTGTGTGATTTCATATTCCCAATAGTAATAGCCATCGCCTCAGCCTCGAGAAGATTTAGATTGTTCCTAAAAACATGGAAATCAATGTCTTCAATGCTTATTCTACAAATGCAAATTGATTCTGCAATGTTTATTATATGACCAAAAAGACTTTGTCTTTTTTTTGGGGAAATTAACTTTGAATCCCTGATTCCACATTTGGTCAATTCTGAAATGGATTTTTTGGATACACTGATTCCTGCTACGATGATCGGGCCCAGTAAAGATCCTCTACCGGCTTCATCTACTCCACATATGATGTTTTTATTCCCCCCGAATTCTAATCCCTTGAGTCCCAATCAAGAGTTTGTAGCTATTTTATCCTTACCCCAAAAATCATGATATATTAGGAGCCAAAAGTTACCTTACTATCCATTAAGATTGCAACATGAAATTTCAACGATTAAAGAAGGTAAAACGATGCTCCTAGTTCCTACTTTATCACTTACTGACAACGTACCACCAAAAAATCCTGCGTTCTTTAATCCAAGTGCAAAATGGAATAGGGATATTTCAATGCTAGTTTATGGTATACAAGCGTCTACAAAATACAATAAAACTTTTGCTGATTCAATATGTGGTGTAGGAGCCAGAGGATTAAGAGCTTCAGTTGAAGTTCCGAAGATTGATACTATTTATTTAAACGATCTAAATCCTGTCGCAATAGATCTTGCCAAAGAAAGCGCAAAACTAAATCATGTAGAGAACAAGTGTTTCTTTGCTTCAAATGACGTCTGCAAATTCTTAAACTTTGAAGAACGTGATTTCCGGAAATTTGATATCATAGACTTAGATCCATTTGGAAGTCCATCACCATATGTTGATTGCGTTCTAAGATCAGTAAGTAATCATGGATTGATATCAATTACAGCAACAGATACTGCGGTATTGTGTGGAGTTTATCCAAAAGTATGTTATCGAAAGTATCACGGATTTCCTATAAGATCAGAATATTCAAACGAAATCGGAATAAGAATTTTGGTCTCTTTTATAGCACTAACTGCATCAAGATTTGATTTATCCATTATCCCATATTTCTGTCACAGTAATCTTCATTACATGAGAGTATACTTGAGGGTAGAATTTGGAAATTCACTTGCAAATTCTATAATTCAAAAGATAGGATTTCTCAAACATTGTCAAAATTGTAAGCACAGGCAAATTGAAAATCTTCGTGAGCAAAACTTGAATTGTGAAATTTGCAATAAGAAATGTAATTTGGCAGGGCCACTTTGGATAGATTCTCTTCATGATTCTAAATTTGTGAGAACAATGCTAACAGCATTGGATAATGGGGCAGATATTTCAATTCCCCTCAATGAATTAAATAGACTCAAGAAAATGATACAAATTTGCGCCAATGAGCTTGCAATTCCATCATATTTTGAAACTGATACAATTGCATCCATGGCTAAAAAAAGTTCAATTTCATTAGACAAAGTAATTGGTGCTCTTTCGGACAACGGGTACGAGGCCTCTAAGACAATTATGAATGACAAGGGTTTCAAAACCAATGCAACTTCAAAGGAAATAATGAACCTCCTTTACAAATAAATAGTAATTTATAGAAATGACGAGATTAAGGAACTATGATAAGACTATTCATATTAACCAGAGTAATACGAGAAGGGGCTAAAGCGTGAAATTACAAGTTAAAAATTTGTCTAAAAGATTCAGGACATCTAGGTCGAAGAGTAGTGAATACGTTACTGCCCTTGAAAATATCGACCTTACGATTAACGATGGTGAATTTGTATGTATAGTAGGACCATCTGGATGTGGAAAATCTACTTTACTTAACATACTTGCAGGACTTGATAAACCAACTGAAGGAGAAATCATTCTTAATGGTCATGAGGTTAATGGAACGGGACCTGATAGAATCATGGTTTTCCAAGAGAATGCTCTTTTTCCATGGCTTAAGGTAATAGAAAACGTCGAATTTGGATTAAAAATAGCTGGTCTTCAAAAAGATAAAAGACGTCAGATAGCCCTTGCACATCTTGAAACAATGCAATTGACAAAATTTGCTGATTCATACGTGTATCAATTATCTGGAGGAATGAAACAAAGAGTGGCTTTAGCAAGGGCACTTGTGATGGACCCTGAAATATTACTTATGGATGAACCATTTGCGTCTCTGGATTCTCAAACCCGGGACTTGCTATCTGTTGAATTGCAACTAATTTGGTCTAAGACCAGAAAAAATATTATTTTTGTGACTCACAATATAATGGAATCTGTATGCCTTGGTGATAGAGTCTTTGTATTCACCAACAGACCGGGAAGAATCAAAAGAGAAATCACTATTGATCATAGGAGGCCCAGACTAACAGAAGATGATGAACTCAAGCCCTATTATAGGGAAGTATTGGGTGAACTTAGAAGCGAAATAAGTGCTGCGCGAAAACAACAATCTGGCTAACTTTTCTTTAGTCTCCTGACGAAATCAAGACCGTCTTCAAAACTATTTGGGGAACACAGAAGAACTTTATCAGTCAAGTTAAATGCGTCGTATACAAATTTTTCAGGCTCATTTACATAGGAACCCCAGTCAAGTCCGATATTCTTTGCAGACACTTCATTCCTCTTTGACGGACACATAATACATGGAATTACGTCGATATTGTATGGTTTGGACAATTCAACGATGCCCTTCAAATTTTCTATTGAGCTTATAGATTGAGTTACAAAAGCTCGCGGTCTTGCTTCAAGTTTGTTCTTAACTTTGGCACTATTTTCTATCTTATTTGGAAATGACAAATCTAGCTTGATGTAATTATTAAAATTGTGTGCAGACAGAGTTTTGATGATCTTTGTTGGTGGAATGTTCAAGATTTTATTTCCAATGGCTGGTTCATCTCCACGAAGAATAAGTATACTATAGACTCCTGCAATGATAGAATCTGCCACAAATTGCAAGACTGAAAGCAGGTTCTTGTCATAAAGTCTGCAAGTACAGCTTATTGGTTTTGTTACTCCAATCTTCTTTAGCATTGAAACTACCATCAAACTCGAAACTCTTGGGATACCAAGTACGTTATCTGTCAGGTGAATCCCATCAACATATTCTGATATACGTTTAGTTCTCGACAAGAAAAGATCAATATTCTTGATAATGGTTTTATTATCAAAATAATTATTATGGAGTACCTTTGGAGGATTCATTTCATAAATAACTTTAATATCCACTATTATCTCACAATGCTTATCATAATTAAATCCTTAATTTATAATCTTAAAATTTCAACTTGCATCAAGTTTTCAAAAATTTCAATTAATAAATTTTCTTATACGGACTGCAAACCTTATCCGGGTTGATTTTTGCTTGTATGATGTAAAAGAAGTCAAGAGATTATTAACGCCTTACCTTAGCAAGAAGTCAATTTTTCCATCTTCCATGATTGAATTCAAATTTGCGGCGGTTATGATTACAATCCACTTTACAAACAAGACTCCTAACGTGATCTTGATAAAAAGAACTAAACTTGTAAAAAATCATGCCGGTGAAATTTCCTTCCCGGGCGGTAATTTCATGAAAGTCGATGTTGAAATGCTAAAAACTGCCATAAGAGAAATGTATGAGGAGATAGGTATCAAAGTTAAAAGTAATCAGGTAATCGGCCATCTGAAGGCTGAGAGAACCTTGAGTTCGCGCTATGTAATATACCCTTATGTAGCGATATTGGATAACATACCAGAAATAACCGACACCAATTATGAGGTAGAAAAAATAATAGATGCACCGCTAATACCTTTGCTCAAAAGCCGAGCAGATGACATTGAACATGAGAAAGAATTTTCCATCCCCCGGTTGCCTAAATTTACACATAAAAACGAGGTTATATGGGGAGCTACAGCAAGGATTTTGGATCAACTGGCTGGACCTTTCTTAAAAGGGATTAATTCTTGAAAGTAGGATGATTCCAAAATTACAAAAATC
>DASQWJ010000004.1:0-5598 GCA_035640315.1 Nitrososphaeraceae archaeon | reverse complement strand
AATTGACCTATTCCACTGTTGATTAGATAATCCAGCACTTCCCGAGTTGTCGCCTTGCTCGTAATCTCGCATAATTTTTGAAACCTATCCAAAGTCAAGTGGTTAGGCATAGCCACAAGCGACCTCACGAGCAATTCGTTATTAATAAAGACATTCTTGTTACTAGTCAAATTCTTGCTAAAGATACAAAAGGCAAGGTCAAAATTTATTTATTTCTGGTGGCAATATTGTATATGAAGTTCGGATCATTGTGGTTAGCGAGCAAGGAGAAGATACTTCTTAGATTTGCAATAATAGGTATACTGTTACTAACTATGATACATGTTTGCCTTTCGCTATCATTAGTGGATCCTCGCTCAGGATTTTTTGATCTCTTGCATATTGCCACAGTTCTAATAGTGGCAATAATGTTCATTTCAATTTTAATGAAAGGACTCGTGCCAGTTGCAATAACTTGTTTGGGCATAGTCCTGCTTTATGGAAGCATTGTCATACCGTCTGCAATAGATAATTCATTGGGGCCCTTTTACTATAAAGCATCGATTGGCTATATGACCTTTGATACAATTAATTATGGCACTCATGGATTTTTTCTTTTAGGCGCTTCCATGATTATTCTTGGAATGATAGTCGCATACAAACCACATATCCTATATACGCGAAACAGACCAATATCGGCAGAACAGCTCTGGACAAAATATCCAAATTGGAATGAAGATTTACAACCAGCCAATACCAAAATTGATTCCTTAGTTGGACTCTCAAGTTTGTTAAATGATAAAGAGAGATATCTGCTCTGGAGATACGAGTTCATTCTGGTTTTTATCTATGGCACAGTATATCGAGTTCCTATCTATTCATATGTTCCTACAAGTTCGAGGGTCATGAGGGAATCAAAATCATTCAGGATTATTGGAGCTCCCAAGTACGGTTACTTCTTTTAGCAGATGAGGATCGGCTCTAAGGCTCCCAGGAATGCAGGTAAACATTTCCTTTCTAAAATTTGAATTTTCTAACTCTAGAAAAGATATATCTACAAAAATGTAAATTTAGCCATCAAAAAGATCAGGACCACAGAACCTTTAATTAAAGGTACTTGGAGATTTTTTTAGGAATATCGAGTTGGCGGAATTAAGAAAAGACTACATTCTTGAAAAATTTGTAGTTCTTCCTCCTGATTCATATAATGTAAAAAATGATACTAAACAATGTCCCTATTGTCCTGGAAATGAAAGTATGACCCCTCCATCGGTGCTATCATTGGTTGTCAAAGAGGGCATGCTTCAAAGATTATCTGATAACGAAGAAAATATTATAGAAAACTGGGATGTTAGAGTTTTTCCAAATTCAAATCCCGTGGTATCATCTGTTAACGAAAACAGCTACAGAGATAAACCACTCTACAGCGAACCTGCTTATGGTTATCATTATATCGTCGTAGCAACACCGGACCATGCAGAAAATTTGCCAGGTCTATCTATTGAAAAATGGTCCAATGTTCTTTTGGTATTACAAAATTACCTTAGTCATCTGTACACAAAGAAAAGTGTAACATACGTTTCCATTTTCGTAAATAGTGGCATTTTGTCGGGAAGTGATATAGAACATGCTCACTTTCATTTAATGACTTTCTCTACAATTCCACCAACTATTGAATCTGAAGCAGAAGCATCCAATAGATATCTTAATGAGAATGGTAATTGTCCTGCATGCAATATAATATCCACTGAAACAGGTGGTCCTAGACAAATTTTAGATACCGAAAGTTATATAGCAATTTCGCCTTGGGCTTCCACATATCCCTATGAATTTTGGATTTATCCCAAACGTCACACCACATCGTTCTCAAAGATTTCGCAGAAAGAGTTTACAGATCTTGCTTTGATTTTAAGATCTACCTTGGGAGGAATGGACAAGGTATTGCAAAAGCCGTCTTTTAATCTGATATTTCACTTATCGCCAGAAAAGAAAAATAGCCGACAGATTCATTGGCATATAGAAGTATATCCGCAACTCCATAATTGGTCAGGTTTAGAAAGAGGATTTGGTGTCTACGTTAATCACGTTTCACCAGAAAAATCTGCGCAAGTTTTGGGGTCCGCTGCCAGAAAAGAATTTGGAGATGTAATTGGAATCAAGTGAGAATAAAACTATAAACTCAAGTCGATAATTAATGGTCAATCTCGAAACATCTGTATCATTAGCCAGTTTAGGATTAATTGTAATGTTTGTACTCATTATGTATTCTTTTATTTCCTTCTTGATAGGGCCAAAATCACAAGGTCCAGACATCGTAGTCCAACCTGAAGGAGTTCTAATTCAAGTCGTGTCAATATCGGCTGCACCTGGAATCATATTGGCAGGAGTTACGTTTGGTTTGGTAAGATATTACGGTTCTAGAAAAATTGGGACTATCATTAGCATATGTGGTATTGTTCTGATAATTGGTAATATTCTAATTCTTAGTATGATACCAAAAATACCTCAAATACTCTTTGTTCCTGGAATCATACCACTTACGTATGTATTAATTGCTGCTGGAATTGGAATTATCATTCTGGGGGTTATTGTTATTACGAGGGAAGGCAAAATAGCAAGACCATTTGGAGAAGAAAGTTTTTGAGCGAAAAAATTCCAATACGAAATATTTACTTTAAGCGAAAAATTCTTCCGATAGAGATTTTTCATAACGTTCTTGATAAGAGTTACAAACTTTCTCGTGATTTGAACAGTCCAGTACTTTCAGTTGTAATCGGGACAAAACCTGATTTTTATAAACAAGCTCCTGTCATGATAGAAGCATTACAACAAAAATTGCCTGCCTTCGTAATAGATACCGGACAGCACTTTGACGATCTTCTGGGTTTTGGAATTCAAGAATTTGAGTTACAGGATCATATTGCCTGTAATCTTCAAATCAGAGGAGACCTCATGGAAAAAGCAAGCGAATTAATACTAAAATTTGGATCTTTTGGTAGATATTTAAAAAAGAACTTTGGAAATTCTTCGCAACTACTGCCGATAGTTCACGGAGACACCCTAGTTGCAGGGATAGCGCCGTTAGCATGGGTATTTGGAATGGGTCAAAAAGTAGCTCAAAATGAGGCAGGACTGCGATCAATGAGTCCTGAATCAATAAAATACCTTAAGGTCAATGAAGATCCGACAAAATCAAGTGTAGAAAAATTTGTAGATTCACAATTTGAAGGAAGGTGGTTCCTCGCAAGAGAAGAGCCATTTCCTGAACAGATAGATACTTGGATATGCTCTGCAGGCACGCAATTTTTCTTTGCGCCCACTCAACTTAACAAAGATAATCTAGTCCGCGAAGGATACCCGGAGGAGTTTATTCACGTGGTGGGTAATTCTGTTGTAGATGCAATTGAGATTAAGAGAAAGAACAAACCTAAAACAAGCGTATTTAATATTTACCCAAAGTTAGAAACGGGTGAATGGATCAGATTAGATATACATAGAAGAGAAAATCTAACCGAACACAGATTTTCATCTATAATCAAAAGCATATCCTACTTGATCAAGAATACTGATTACAAGCTCGTTCTTATTATGCTAAATGCTATGAAATCAGCTCTTAGGTCATATCATTTGGAACAAAACTTACTTAATCTGGCAAAAGAATACCCGGACAAGTTTATCATTACTCCATTGTGGAAAGAATATTCTCATGTGATAGAATTTTTAGACAGTGGACATTGTTGGGCGGAAATGACAGATTCAGGTTCAATGCAAGAAGAACTACTTTACTTTCCAGACGTTTTGTCACTTACAGTTAGGCTAAACACCGATAGACCTGAAACCATTTTTGATGCTCGTGGTAACATACTGATTCCGCCAGTAAATTCTTCGTGGATAGCAACTCTGATAGATGAGGCATTCAACAGAAAGGAGGGCCTTGGACTTGAGTTGAAGAAAAAGAGAAAGATTTACGGAGAACCAGGATCAGTATCAAAAAATATTGTTAAAATAATCAAAAAGGAATTTGAGAATGGTGATGCAAATTTCTACCCTTGGTTACATCAAAGAATTGGCCTCTGGAAAGAAAAACAAATCATAGATTACTTGTAACTATTGTAAAGTAAACTCTTTTTTGTGCACGTTAGGCTTTTTTCTTTCGTTTATTGTCATTTCAAAAAGTGTTCTCATCATATTTTCATATTCCAAAGACATATTCATATTTCTTCTTGACATCATCCTTTTTTGAAATTTAATTGAAGAAGAAATATTCATTTCTACATTTTCTGATCCTATGCCGTTGCCATATATTACGAAGGAAGGAACGTCTTCGAAAATATTGCCATATACGTGTGAAGAAATACCTATCTTCAATCCACAATAAATATTTGTTCCTATTGATGTTTTTGACATATCTCCAAAGAAAGAACCTAATTTGATAGACTTTGTATCTTTTTTATTACCCACTTTCATAGAAATTGTTCCATATGTCATTTTGAGATCAGAGGTAATTGTATTTGCTCCAAGATTGACCCATTCACCGACGTAGCAGTGACCAAGATAACCCAGGTGAGATTTGTTGGTATAATCCAGAATTACTGAAGAATCAATTTCGCCTGCTACCCGACAGTTATTACCAATATATGAATTGCTAATTATGGAATATGGCTTGACTTGGGTGTATTCTCCAACATGAACTGGACCTTGGATTGAAGATTGATGAATACTAGATTGAGGACCAATATAAATTCCTCCGTCACTTGCGTCAAGGACAGTGCCCCGATCAATGTTTGATGTCTTGTCCACATATACAGGATTATTACCGATAACTTTTACTCCTTCTGGATTTCTCTTTTTGAGAATTTGAGACTTGAGTATATCCTTTAATTGTACAATGAGATCCCATGGCCAGCAGTACAAAGTACCGCACTCGCTCATGTCATTGATTTTTATTATTTCAGTGCTGATTTTATTTTTATTGATTTTTTTATCCTCGACTACTGATTCATAAATGTATTCAAAATCTGATTTGTCAAATCTTCCCATTATTATCTTGTCTCTGAACGATATTAGAAATCGTTTCTTGGAATTCCATTTTTTGAAGAACGATGTCAGAGGAATGAATAATGAAGTTATCAATATATCATCATTGTCGTATTCGAATTTGTTTACAGTGTTAACTGGATGTCTTTCCTTTGTTACTCCTTCAAGATATCGTCGGGTAAGAAATTTTGATGATTTGTTTTTGAAATGTTCATTTGTCGTAAGTGATCCAATTTTAATGTCGAATAAAGATCTCGTATAGCTAAGAGGAACAAAATTCTTCCAACTGGTATCTTCAAAGAAAACGATACTCATAACCTATATTTTTCCCAGTCTCTCAACATATTTTTTGTAGGTTTGTAGATATGATTTCTTATCGCCTATATCAATGAATCCTGATTCTATTTTGAATCCATTTACTAATTTTTTCATATCCAATGCTTTTCGAACGGCGTCATCCATTCCATAGGAATTTGAGGATGGTATCAAATCAATAAATTCAGGTTCCATCACATAACATCCTATATTTATCAATCCCTTTATCTCAGGTTTTTCATTCCATGTAGTAACTCTATTATTTCC
>DASQWJ010000003.1:0-3524 GCA_035640315.1 Nitrososphaeraceae archaeon | reverse complement strand
ATCGGATCCACCACCATCACCACCATCATCGGATCCACCACCATCATCGGATCCACCACCATCACCTTTGTCATGACCTTTTCCATTGTCACCCTTGCTGCTGCTACTTTCATCACCCTGATCCGATTTTGCGTCAACGTGATTATTTATTGAAAATGGAGAAATTATTGTCATAAGAATGACTAATGCCAAGAGGGTGAAGAAAAAGTTTGACCCTTTGTAATTAATCATATGTAATACGTTCTTCCTAATTATTTCAACATTTCTAAAACTTTAATTATTGAATATACACCAACGATCCTAAATTACATCCGATCTTGATGAAAAGATATTTCAGAGCGTTGAACAGTAAGGATCGCTTATGCACTGATTAGTGACTGTAGAGTAAGTGTCCTTTATAAGCGGTAAAGATATTCAAATCATAATGCCAGATCCAATTACAGATAAGGATGAATTATTGCCTCCACTTTCATTTCGAAGAGGTTTAGTTTTCGGAACAGTTTTAGTTTATTGTTAATAACCATCATAACTGTGAGAAATATGCGGGTATATTTTGATAATAATACAACAAGCATCAATGAATTCTTGTTACTAATATTTAGTTCCTGGGGTATTTCATATGTTATTTTTATGTGGCTTTCTTTTTTTGTAATCGTGATTAAAAAATTACCTGGATGTGCCTGGACAGGAATTAAGAAAGGGGTTATTAAAAAGTGATGTTCACATCGTTTATGGTACATCGTTCAATAAATATGACAGCAAAAATATATTTTCAGGATGAAACAACACCTCTCTGATTTGATACTACTAATTTGGAAAGAAAGATTGTATCTATTTGCGAGAAACTATGATTCTTATGATTAGTTTAGAATGATAAGATTACTTGGTGTACATTTAATTCTGATGGTTGGCCATCTTACAGGTCAATTACACTTAAAAAGTAATTATTCTGAGAGAAATTGATACCTGTAAAGGACTGACGAAATGGAGCAAGCATAGAAAAATAATCATTATCTCTTTTGTATCTTCTGAAGTAACGAATTAACATTCAAATTAGAATATTATCATAAATCTCACTTGATAATGTTTATAAAGTTTAAGAAATTCTAACAAATGGCCTTAAAAAATTTGTCTTTTTTAGGTGGCCTTAACTTGATAATTTCTTAGCAATTTAGTAACAATAGCCGAAAATAAGATTTATTAAGTGCAAATTATCAAGAGATTTTGTGTTTAGGCAAATTATGGTTGTGTTGGTCACAACAATGTTATTCGCGGTACTATTCTCAACGCACTTTACATTTGCGAAAGAAGTTGAATGCGCCGATACTTTCACAGATATGGATTGGGATCCAAAGAATCATGAACCTAATAATCCCTCATCAAAGCAATTCGAGTTGCTGGCTTATCATGGCTCACTTTGCGAACTTACAAAGTGCATTGACCACGAGGAATGCACAAACCGCGATGCAGTAGATTGGGAAAAGTTCAAGAACTCACCAGCTTATGAGCTTAGTTATGATGAACAGAAGAAATGCTTGGAAACGGGGCATGATGATGGTAATGGAAAAGATGGTTTAGTTGGATATGAAATTTTGTCCTGTGGTATAGGGGAAGACCGATATTAAATAAACCCACCTTCCTTTAATTTTATTCCGAACCTTAGAAAACTATGTCTTCATTCTTCCTAAAGATTAGACTAATGACTCTTATCCATTGGAAGTACCAATTCAGATAATCACAATAAAAAATGTGGAATTTAGACTCTAATCCTGAGTGTCTTTTCCGATGATTGTGTGTTTCGAGTACGTTTTATAATGAAATTTCGGCGAAATATTGAATGCTAACCGGTAAAAAAGGGTATTATGTTGTAAAGACATGACCTTACCTTCCAGAATAAACAGATGTCTGTGTATATCCATTGTTTAAAGGAGATACGACTCCTTGTATTTCGCCATTCTCATGGGCTTGGGTGCGAACGACAACGTAAACCGAATCATTTTTCATTAAATTTATTAAATCATTTACAGTCTTTCCTATGAGTGGACCGCTCAGGTCAGCTGATGTAATAACGCCATTAGATAATTGTCCGTTCACTTGACCAGTGGGAATCTCAGATTTTCCATTGACTTCAATATAGGAATTAAATACCTGTGCTAAATCGGTTCCATTTTTCAGGCTTATAAGGGCTCCAATCACTCCATTTAGTTTATTTGTATTAATCTGATAAGCGATATTGGCATCGGCTTCTACGTTGAATTTAGCGGTACCAGTAGCCGCGGTATTGACTGCTGGTGATACAGATTGACCCGATAGGCTAGCTATGAAAGTCGATTGTTGTGCGAATGCAGGTATGGATACTGATATTAACGACAGGATCAGGGAGCTAATGGAAATAATTGAAGTGTATCTGCCAGTAGGAAACTTTATTGATTGTTTCATTTTCATAGACATCCGTTCTTAAAATAGGGTCAAATCTATATGATATTTACTTAATTCTGTTAAGTTAGTTAACTATAGATTGACAAACACATAATAGTGATAAAAATAAAAATGCTTTTTTTATTGTAGGTAGTATGTTCAATAGACAACATCCATAACGCGTCGAATAAATCGATGTAATCGCCTTAGAATATAGATTTGAGCCTAAATCGATTTTTCAGGTCACCCAAATAACAGAATACCACTTTGTATTTAACCAATGATTAGTTCCAAATCTTGCTCGAAGGTTTGAGTTTGAAATATATCAGAGTAGTAACAGATAATATCACGTTAAATTCGAATGGTTACCATGGCTGGAAGAAAACTGTTTGAGGAGATTGATACACCCACTGGAATGAGAGTTATTTCAAAAAATTCAAAATCATTAGAAATACAGGCCAACTGGGTTGGAGAGCTCGTAGGTTTTAATGGATTTCCAGATGGAAGAAAGGTAGGATCAGGTAAATCGGTACAAGGTAAAAATGGAGTTACAATCTCACATTGGCAAGGAATTTTTACTACAACCAGTGGAGATAGATTATTGTTTAAAGGTCGTGATATGAGCAAAAATAATAAATTTGTCGTTCTTAGAACCTATTTTACTAATTCCGATAACCTAAAGTGGATGAACGGATTGATCTGTATTTTGGAAGGTAATTTCAGGCAAGATACCAACGAGTTCAGAAGTGTTGGATATGAATGGTTAAAATAGTGAATTTTTTTATTACAAAATGTTATTGTAAATAGATTAAATCTCTTTCAGAGCATCATTTCAGAGGTATTCTAAAAGGGATTTGTATCTAATAATCAGTAACTGTTATATAATTAGTAATATATAGTAATATGCGATGAAAGAAGCAAAATTATTAAAAATACTCGTCGAAGAAAAGTCTTTGGTAAGGTTGTTGAAGACATTAGGCACTGGAAAAGGATATCCAACTAGAGAACTGCTAACCAAATTGGGTGCATATGGATATGGACATAAACAGCTGCTTAAGGCCCAAAAACGTGGACTAGTGGCCCGAAGAAGCGTTAAGAACAAGGTA
>DASQWJ010000002.1:0-3510 GCA_035640315.1 Nitrososphaeraceae archaeon | reverse complement strand
ATTTACACACTTTCCATGCTTCGCTCGGGGCAAGTGAAATAGGTTTCACTAACAGCCATTGTTACGATTAAGCATCGCTCTTGATTTCATGAACGACCGGATATTATTACTTTAGTTCTATTCCTTTTTCGAAAAAACTTGTAGTGGCTACTGTGAAAAAACAAATATGGAATCTGCAGCAATATCAACAATTGTTCATACAAGAGTTAAAGCAATTACGATAAATATTGGCTGACTTATATTATTTCGATCGATTCTTTGAGTACTTTTCCACCATTACTCGTCGTAGCAGGAACAACTAGTGGGGTTGGTAAGACGACTATATCCTTGGCTATCATGCATGCGCTTAAAAACAAAAAAGGTCTAATAGTTCAACCATTCAAGATCGGACCAGATTTCATTGACCCAAGTTATCACAAGATAATTACAGGAAAAGAGTCTCGAACACTGGATGCTTGGTTTATGGGCAATGATGGTATTATCTCAACAGTAGAGAACGCTACAATAGATGTAGATATCGGAGTAATTGAAGGAGTAATGGGATTGTATGATGGGATGTCTGGGAAGAATGATTTTGCTAGCACTGCATATGTTGCAAAGATTTTGAATGCACCAATTATACTGGTGGTAGATGCGGCAAAGGCAGCTCGATCGATCGCAGCGATGATTTTTGGTTACTTGAATTTTGATAAAAAATTAAAAATAATCGGGATCATCCTTAACAATGTTTCAGGCCCAAAACATGAAAAGTATCTAAAAGAAGCATGTAATAATTCATTAAACGTTCCTATATTAGGGATAGTGAAAAAAAACAAGGACTCGAAATTGGAAGAACGTCATCTGGGTTTAATACCTTCTGATGAATTAGAACCATCAAAAAGAAATAAAATAATGAGAATTGCATGTGATCTCTCGGAGGAAATTTATTATGACAAAATTCTTTCGTTAGTAAAACCAAGAAAGTCAAAACTGACTAAATCAATTAGACCCAGAAACAGAATTCCAAAACTTGTAAAAATCGCAGTAGCACTTGATAACTCTTTTAACTTTTACTATAGTGAAAATTTGAATGTCTTGAGGAATCTAGGTGCAGATATTACCTATTTTAGTCCCATAACTGATACCGGTATACCTGATGACATTTCTGGGATAGTTTTGGGCGGTGGTTTTCCTGAGGTTATGGCAGACAAACTAAATTCAAATCAATCAATGCTAAAATCAATTAAACGGGCGGCTGAACAAGGAATCCCAATATATGGTGAGTGCGGAGGACTTATGTATCTCACCAAATCAATTATCGGCTACAAGAATTCAACCAAACAGTTTAGAATGGTTGGAATAGTTGACGCAAGAACACAAATGACAGGAAGACTTATTCTAAATTATACATATGCAGATATGAGTTCATCTACTTTTGGCACTATAAAAAATATGCGAGGACATGAATTCCACTATTCAAAAATAGAAGATTTGCCGTCTGACTCTAAATTTGCATATTCGATGAAACGCGGGATTGGTATTGATAATGGTAAACATGATGGAGTATTAATTTATAACAGTATCGCTTCCTATATGCACCTGCATTTCTACGACAGCCGATTCCCATCATCGTGGATAAAAAAATGTATTGAATCTCAGAGGAAATAAGACGATACTGATATACGGGAGATATTATTAGAAAAGTACTGGATAGCATATTATGATTTGTGGTTACTTGATATTGCTGTTCCCTTGACCAATTATAAGCATGTTGTGTTTATCTCCCAAGTTTTTCAATAATCCTCGACCATCGTAAACTGGAATGTTTCCAAAAAACTTCTTTCCTAGTTTCTTATATGCCTGATGATCCGTTGATAAAATTACCAGGTTGGAATTTCTTAATGCTCTTTTAAGATCGGACGTTAAGTTTACGTTTTGGAAATTTGATAAACTTGGGTCGTCACTAACTAGAGGATCATGAATAATAATATTCTTAACTCCAAACCGCTGTAGTTCCTTTATTATTGAATAAGTGGGCGATAAACGTGTATCTGAAACATCTCCTCTAAAAGCCAATCCCAATATAGTTATTGTAGATTTAGGAAGTTCTGAGAATTTCAATAATCTGATTGCTTGTCTTACGCAATATGCAGGCATACCGTCATTAATTGATCTACTTATGTTCGTTACTTCACATAGGACATTAATTTTTTTGGCTACATCAAGTATGAATTGTGGGTATACTGGTATGCAAGCACCTCCAACTCCGATTCCAGGTTTGTGGATGTGACAATACGGTTGAGAATTTGCTGCGTCTCTTGCTTGCCAAAAATCAATTCCTGCAGCTTCACAAAATTTTGACATCTCATTTGCAAGCGCGATATTGACGTCTCTATATACTCCCTCGAATAATTTTTCGGCTTCAGCTGTCTTAATACTATCTAACAGTAATACTCCCTTTCTGAAGATTTGTGAATAAATCGTATATGCTGTTTCTTTGCTTTTTGGACCTACAGCTGACAATATTGCTGGATAGTTTTCTTCAATATCTTGAACCGCACGTCCTTCATAAATTCTTTCAGGATTATATATCATAGAAAAATCACTTGTTACTGAAAGTCCACTTTCATTTTCAATTATGGGTATTACTACATCCTCGGTTGTACCAGGAGGAACGCTGGGATTAAGTGATACAACATCAGCTTTTTTTAATCCCTTTCCAATCATTGTAGCAACCTCTGAAACTGCGGAAAGATCAGCAGACAAACCTTTATCCTGTGAAAGAACAGGAACACAAATCATTTTAAAATAAGAGTCTTCTGATGCTTTTACTGGATCATCATATAATTTGAATTGTCCCGAACCAATACCTCTTTTAAATGCTTGATTTACGTGAGGTTCTGGTATTGTAGTCCTGCCTCTTCTTGCCTCAGCCAAAACTTTCTTTGATTTATCAACACCAATGACATGAGCTCCTGCTCTCAGCCAAACAGCTGCTAATGGCGCACCTACATGACCTAGACCATAAATTGCAATTTTGAACTTGCCACCCTTTATTTTTCTTATTATCTCTGTATTTTTGTTTAGAGTGGCAGATTTCAGTACCATACGGTACCTTTAGTGGTCCTTAATATGTACATATTGAATTTGATTTTGATAATAATATTTATCCAGATTTTTGGATCGACCAAATTATCCTTTTTTGCTAATAAATTTAGTGAATCTATTTTAAGACAGAAATGAATTAAGAATTGGATTATGATTCCAATTTCTTGATAGTGTTTGCTATTCTTTCTACCACCTGAAAGAATTCAGGATCGAATTGGAGTTTATCCTCTCTTTTCCATTTTGTATACACTCTAACCCTATCTTTTTGGGGATCGATACTAATTTCCCCCTCTTTCAACATCAGTGGTTTTAACATTTCCGTAAGCTCCTTGTCTGATGCCAATCTATCTGCGAGTCTTCCACCTACCCATTGTATTTCAGTCACCCTCTTTCCTTCTAGGTGCCCTTTGGTTTTTGCTCTGC
>DASQWJ010000001.1:0-4117 GCA_035640315.1 Nitrososphaeraceae archaeon | reverse complement strand
GGAAGAACTTAAGCACAAATTAGAAGACTCAAATCCCAAGTAACTATGATTCTTGTAAAAACTTGAAAGAATGATCTACTGTACTCATTAGGACAAAGTCTAAAAAGCTATTACATTCATTCAAATTAAAAATATGTTGTTCAGGGATTACACAGGCAAGTTGGTAATATGCAGTAAATGTGGTAGCCGAAAAAAGATTGTAGCACAATATACGAGGAATTTAGAAGAATTTCCACCTGGTCCTTCCTATCTGCTATGTAAAGATTGCGCAATAATCAAAATTAAAAAGCCATTAAAGTAAAACCTTAATTAGGAAAATTTGAAAAAGGAAAGGAAATAGTTCCTGGATTTGTATAAAATTAGAAAATAGATCGCTGTTCTCATCTAAAACTTGCATTCTATTACTTTCACGACCTTGAAGATCGGACTATTTATTAAATCACATATAGGCTTGATTTAAGATAACTTAAATCACAAAGAGACAAAACATACGGTAATTGGTCGGTACATTTGAAAAACAGATTCAGGAATTAAGAGAAAAGGTCCATCGCGACAAAAATAAGATCGACGAAAACTTCAAAGTAGGAGTTGAAATTGAAGGATGTTTAATTGATAAAAATGGTAATCCAGTAAATGCCGAGCCATTGATAAAGGAACTTGAAGGGAGCGCCTATGAAATCGATTATGAGTATGGCCGCTCTCAATTTGAATTTAAAACTCTCCCGGTGGGAATGGACAATCTTGAATACCTGAATATTGTGTTTGAACAATTTATTGAGAATTTGGATAAGTTCGTGAAGAAAGCCTATAAGGAGAACGAAGTCATACCAGTTTTTCTTGGCGCTAATCCGTCACCGGAGATTATGAATGAAGGTTGGATAACAGCCAAACCTCGATATAATAAGTTGGCGGCTTGGCAAAGTAAGCTTCCAGATGTTGAAATTGATGGTAACAAATTTGGAGCGGCGAATGTCGCTTCGGCCATTCAAGGATTTCATCTGCATTTGCAAGGAAAAAATCCAGAGAATACTGCAAGTATGTTCAACCATATTTTGAATATGTTACCTTCTGCGATAGTACTTGGCGCTAATAGCCGATTGTTTGCTGGAAGGGTATATTCGTTACATGAACCAAGGATCTTTCTCTATGATCAATCTGAACAACAGAATTCTGGGTTCCCTGCAATCCCCAGATATCTTGAAGGCATCGAAAATTATATTGATTATATTTTATCGCGCGAACAAGACTCCACTAAGGATTATTTTACTTTGGAAAAGGAAAGACATGACGATGCAAGAATCCGAATTGGACCTGATTCTTATCGAGTTGAAACTAGGATCATGTCAATACAACCCACTTCAAAAAGCTTGATGGCAATGGCTGAATTTTTTATCGGCTATTTGAGTCGAGCGATACATGAGGAAAGGGAACTACGACCGCTTTCCACATTAAGAGAGGAGAGAACAGCATCAGTCCAACATGGTTTTAATGCAAAGAGTCATTTCAACATGACTGACATCATAAGAAGCCAACTTGATTTTGCACGCAAGGGTTTGCACGACTTGGGTATCAGTGTAGGCTTTCTCAATATTTTAGACAAGAGATTAGAAAACAGAACATCTCCAGGTGAATATGTGGCAAGAATGTGGAGTGAAAAATTTAATGGATCGGTTAGTCAGACTATCTATGAGATTGTCTCTGATATTTGGCAGAAGACTAAGGAAAATCAGCCTATTACTTGATTAACTACACAGTGATTCAGAATGAATCTCATACTCTATATTATTATATTGTTGGTCCTTTTGCCCTTCCAAAATATGATTTAACGCTGGGTCTATAGAGATAATACATAATAATCCCATATATTATCAAGCCAATCACACTTTCGATACTACCAGACATTACAAGTATTAGATTCAAGATAATAGATATTATGGCAACTATAATCGTGACTATCCATGCCCAACCTTTACCTGTCAGAAGACCCCATGCTACAACAAATCCCGCTATACCAACAACAATTAACATTCCTCCGATAATTCCCAAAAATCCTCCAAATAAGAAGAGCGCGCTACGTGGAATAGTAACGTCAGTTCCGTTGATGTTTAGGGAAAATGAAGAGTTTGATGCATTGTTATTATCATTAAGGTTAACTTGGCTTATAATTGGAGATAAGGCCACAAATGCGATTCCTCCAAACAAGAGAAGAATTCCTCCTATAATTGCAAGTATTGCTATTACTGTTACACCTACAGGACGTTTCGTTTCCAAATCTAATATTTAGAGATCTGTGCAGAATATATACATTTTGAGTATCAAATAGTATAGTTTGAATCAGGATTCCAACAAGTTAAAGACAAGGGCTCTCATCAAAAGGATCAAAAGGTAAAGTAAAAGTGTTGAATAGCGATTGAATTTGTTTATGATTTCTTTGGATTATCCGCTATCTCATTAGAACTTGGGGTCTTTTTATAAGAAATTTGATGGTATTCTGATATCTGCCAAGCTTCTTGCTATACTCGTTTATCTCACCTACCCTTGTCATGCCATTTTTTTCTAAAACTCGAATTGATGCTTTATTTTGAGAATACACGTAAGCGTATACCTCTTCTAATCTAAGAACAGAGAACGCATAATTGATAACTAGTTTCACTGATTCTGATGCTATACCTTTACCCCAAAAAGACTCTCCAATCCAATATCCCAAATTAGCTTTCTTTTTCTCAATGTTCAAGTTTTTTAGGCTAATAATTCCTACTAAACCATTAGGTTCAATGTTGTTTTTGTAGAGTATCGCAAAATTTACGGCCTTCAAAAATCTATATTCTTTGTGACTTGAATCGATAAAGCTAAGTGCATTTTCTAAAGCATATGGATATGGGATTTCCCATAACGATTTTGATACATTATGTGTCATCAAACTACTCATGCCAATGGCGTCATCAATCAAAAGTTCTCTCAATTTGACTTTTTGGCCGTCAATTGTAGGAAATTTTGTTAGAGCTGGACCATGGTCGTCCGTCATTCTATCGTTATGAATGATGCTAACTACAATATAGTTGTAAATATAATAGAAATTGATATCTCGTTCAGTTCTCTTTATCAGAACTGCAAAAAGTTATAATCGTCTGTTAGATCATGAATGGTTTTACCCATTCTGCATATCTTTGCTTCATCGATTACTCAAAAATTTCGTTACAAAAAAGGGTCTTAAGAATCGCTATCATTTTTCAGTAGTGGATTGGATTTATTTTTCAATTTGTACTCTACATATATCGGATAGCAAATAGTCAAGTATTTCTTTCAGCTCAATAGTGGCAAGGCAACACACCTTATCTGCGGCACCATAATAGACAAATAACACATTATCCAAAATACATGCCCCCGTTGGGAATACTACATTATTCACGTCGCCATTCAGCTCGTACTGTTCTTCTGGAGATAATATAGGAGTCTTGGTTCTGCCGAGTACCTTTGTTGGTACGTCAAGATCTAGCAAAATTGCTCCGGCGCTGTAAACATGCTCATCATTCACGCCATGATAGATAACAAGCCAACCTTTTTCCGTCTTAATTGGTGGAACACCAGCTCCTATTTTTAATGCCTCCCAACTTTCTTTCGGTTTAATTAGAAGAGAATGTTTATAGTAATCGGTGATTGAATCACCTTCTGAAATCCATATACTTGGTTTTTCAGTATCATACTGTGGTCCAACCCAGGCACTTGGTCTATGTAGAATCATATAGCGTTGAATTTTACTATCTGCAATTGTTCTTGGAAAAAGCACAACGTCTTTGTCTTGTGATCCTGGTAACGTTACTACACCGAGTCTTTTATAATGTGAAAAATCTTCAGTTCTTGCCAGTGCAGTAGACACTGAGGGATTATTTTTTACATAATTGGAAAGCACAACATACGTTAGATAGGTTTTCTTGTCAACAGATATCAAACGGGGATCCTCAATACCGAATCTTTCATAATCCAATTCTGGATATAAGACTGGTTCCTTATTTCTGGTGAATAGAAAACCGTCACTGCTATATGCATAACCTATTCTTGAAATATAATTTTTGTATTCACCGATTGCTCTATACAACATATGGACAACCTTACCATC